>JBDQII010000169.1:0-9714 GCA_040264395.1 Verrucomicrobiota bacterium | reverse complement strand
TATAAGGGGAGCTTATGAATTAACTTGATTTGGATATTATCAATGTACAACTTGTTGATCGGAGGTCAGATTTGAATTCATCTCCCTGATTGGATCAATGGACAAGTGTCCACCCGAACGCAGGCAAGCATCAACGACAACACATCCAGATACATGCAAATACAGAGTCTGAAAGTATTTTGTGACCTGAAGGAAACCGAAAGTTTTACCAAGGCGGCACAAATCAACAACATTACTCAATCAGCTGTGAGTCAACAAATCGGTTCTCTTGAAAAACAATTCGAAACCCTGCTGATTGAGAGGAGCAAAAAGAAATTTCGCCTGACCAGAGAAGGCATTGCGCTTTACGACTACAGCAAGCAAATCATTCAAACTTATGATTCTCTTTTGAATCATCTACAGGAGATCAAGAACATTGTTTCTGGAACCATACGTATTTCCACTATTTACAGTGTGGGTCTACATGAGCTTCCGCCCTACATGAAGCGCTTCCTGAAGGCCTTCCAAACGGTCAATGTGCATGTTGAATACCGCCGATCCAACCAGGTCTATGACGATGTCTTGAGCAATATAGTAGATCTCGGACTGGTTGCCTATCCGATCAAAGAACCAAGACTGGAAATAGTCCCCATCCGAAACGACCGCCTTGTGCTGATTTGTCATCCCGAACACGAATGTGCAAATCAGGATCAAATTGAACTCTCAAGGCTGGAGGGAACGCGATTTATCGGATTTGAGCCTGATATTCCGACGCGAAAAGGGATAGATAAGATCCTTCGCGATTATGGTGTGCAGGTCGACCTTGCGATGGAATTCGATAACATCGAAACAGTCAAAAGGGCCGTGGAAATCGACGCAGGTGTGTCGATTGTACCTCATGGAACAGTGACTCAAGAAATAGCCAAGCACACGCTGGCTCATGTGGAGATTTCGGATAACACCTTCTACCGGCCCTTGGCGGTGGTCTACAAGAAAAACAAAGTCTTGTCGCCGGCAATGCGCGAATTCATGAATATTTTGAAAGAGGATCTGGATTCATGTCCCAAAAAATGATTTAAACGTGCACATGAGTCAAACGATCGGTTCAGATCTTACCAAAGTTGCAGTGGTGGGCGCCTCAGGTTACTCCGGAGAGGAACTCGTCAAATTACTACTGCTCCACCCCGGGGTGGAGCTCACCGTTTTAACTTCCAGACAATACGCTGGACGATCACTCAAAGACGTATTCCCTCGCTTTTCCAACCTGCCGGGTGCAGCTTCGCTTGAGTTTTCATCGCCAGATTGTCAGACGATACTCGAAAAGGCCGATCTTGCTTTTCTAGCACTGCCGCATGGAGTGGCTGCTGAATTCGCTCTGCCGCTTTGTGAAGGTGGATGCACCGTCATTGACCTGAGCGCTGATTTTAGAATACATGATCCGGAGACGTATGAGGAATTCTATGGAGCTCCCCACCCTGCTCCAAAGCTACTGGAAAAAGCGGTTTACGGACTGCCTGAATGGCGACGAGAGGAAATCCAGAAGGCGCAGCTGGTTGCCTCGCCCGGCTGTTACCCGACAAGCATACTGCTTCCCTGCCTTCCGCTGATCAGGGCTGGCTTGGTTCAACCATCAACCATCATTGCCAATTCCTTGAGTGGTGTCAGTGGTGCGGGCCGCAAGGCGGATATTCCTTTTCTCTATGTTGAATGCAACGAAAGTGTCCGCCCCTACGGTGTTCCAAAGCACAGGCATCTATCGGAAATCGAACAGGAGATCAGTCTGGCTGCTGGCCAGAAGACCATCATCCAATTCACCCCACATTTGATTCCAGTCAACAGAGGTATCCTCACCACAATGACCATGGCACCCTCCAATGATGCCCATTCAGCAGACCAGCCGGAAAACTACCTGCAAAAGGTAACTGAAATTTATGAGGAGACCTATGCAGATGAAGCCTTCGTTCGACTTTTGGGCACTTCAGGACTGCCGGATACCAAACACGTGGTCGGCACCAACAATATTGAGTTCGCATGGCGATATGATCCACGCACTGGACGCCTGATCATCATGAGCGCAGAAGACAATCTGGTAAAGGGTGCCAGCGGCCAGGCCATCCAATCCATGAATATTTTGCGAGGTTATCCGGAAACCACCGGATTGCTCCTCTGAACCGGATCTCAATGAAAGCAACGCCCGGCAATCTGTGTTCGCATGTGAGAGAAGGGTTCATCTGGGCACTGCTGATCTTCATGCTGACAGCAGAACAGATGAAGAGTGACGACAAATTACTCGATGCAGCGCAAGACCGTCAGCCACTGATCGCGACATTTTCTATTGTTGCGTTTGATCCTTTGAGCGGAGATCTCGGCGTTGCGGTACAGAGCAAATTTTTTGGTGTGGGCACGGTTGTCCCATGGGCGAAGGCGAACGTCGGGGCGGTGGCTACTCAGAGCTATGCCAATATCACATATGGCACTGAAGGACTTTCGCTGCTGGAGCAAAGCATCCATCCCAAAGTTGCACTCATGCAACTCACAAATTCCGACAATGACAACGCGTATCGACAGGTAAGCATGATCGACGCGTCAGGGCGCACCAGCTCCTTCACGGGAAGTCGTTGTAATGACTGGGCAGGACACATCGCCGGACCGAATTTCGCTGTTCAGGGAAACCTACTGGCAGGTCAGGCAGTCGTTGAGGGCATGGCTAAAGCTTTTGAAACCTCTTCGAACATACCTGGAACAGAACTGGCGGATTGGCTCATGGCAAGCTTACAGGCTGGCCAGGATGCGGGGGGTGACAGAAGAGGACGCCAATCCGCTGCTCTGCTTGTTGTTCGAGCCCATGCGGGTTACGCCGGGATGAATGATCGCTATATCGACCTTCGTGTGGAGGATCACCAAACTCCCATCATGGAACTGACGCGTCTTCTCGAAATCCATAAACTATTTTATAAAAAAGCGCACCAGAACAAACCTGAACGCGTGCTTCAGAAATCCGATTGAGCCCTGCATGAACCCACTGCCCTCGTGCATGCGAGAAACCCCGAAAGGTATTATTATCTCCGTAACAATTCAACCCGGAGCCAGTCGTGAGGAATGCGTGGGCCTCCAGGCTGAGGCCTTGAAAATTCGAGTAACGGCTCCGCCGGTTGACTCAGCTGCAAACAAAGCGCTTATCAAGTTTCTTTCAAAAAAGATACGTATCCCGAAATCGCATGTTGCCATCATCAAAGGAGGCACGTCTCGTCACAAACAAATCCTGCTTGCAGGATTGAAACCTGCGGATCTGGACCCCTTTTTCTTAAAATCCTGTGCCTCCTAGTTCCATGTTTATCGACTGGGAACGACTAGTCTTGCTTGGAAACATTCTCCAGACTGCGGCGAATCGTGATTTCCACTCGATGCAGCATACCTCGCCACATCCTGATTTCGTGCTCTGTTGGTTGAGCGCGTGCAAAAAAATCATCGAAACGTTTCATGATACCTGTTTCTTGATGCGTTTTCATAAAATCGGTCTGGATAAGGACCGATTCCAAATGTCGGCGCAGCCCTGCGAGTTCTTCGACCGTTGCTATGCCCGATCCAACATCCGCACCATGAGTTAAGTTGATTGGCTTGTAATGGCGAGACATTTCATAAAGCGTCACCATCACTGCATGAGAGAGATTCAATGAAGTAGCTTCTCCATGAGTGGGAATATGAATCAGCGCAGTGCAAAGTGCTAATTCATCATTACTCAACCCACTACTTTCTCGCCCAAACAACAGCCCCATGCGACAAGAATGATCTGGAAAAGCCTGGGCAATGTCAGGCAATGAAACCGTTCGGTCCTGTGCCTTGCGGTTTCTTGCAGTGGTGCCACCTACCCAGTGCAAATCATGCAGGGCATCTGTGAGATGCTCGTACACAGTGGCGTTTTTCAGTACTTCCAGACCATGAGCTGCACGCTTGACAGCAACTTCACTCAAATGCTCTTCAGGAAGCACAAGCCGCAAGTCGGTCACCCCCATGTTGGCCATAGCCCTGGCAGTTGCTCCGATGTTCCCGGGATGCGTTGGCTCAACTAATATAACAGAAAGATTTTCAATATTAACCCGAAACGACATAAGCTTGAAAATGAATCAATTCCTACCCCTTTGCCAGTGAATAGAAAAACTTTCCCCTTGCATTTACGGTTAATATGAAGCAAACACAACAATCAACGCTCGTATCAGTAGAGAGCTTACTGCTTGCGCTCAACAAAAAGAAAACGGAGAAAGGGGGTAGCATGGAGAGACCCAGAATGTCTACTCCGAGATTTTTTGTTGGAGCATATTTAGGACACCCCACCAAGGCTTTCCTTCATGCATTAATCTAGAGCTCGTCTGTGATGCGCCCTCATCGGGGGGCCGAGCCATTAATGTAAGCAAAAGTATTATGTCATTTGAAAATCTGAATCTGGACGAACGTCTACTGAAAGCAGTCGACGCCTGCGGCTTTACCAAACCTACACCCATTCAGGAACAAGCGATTCCAGTCATCCTTGAAGGTGGTGACCTCATGGGCTCAGCCCAAACCGGAACAGGAAAAACAGCGGCCTTCGTATTGCCCATCCTGCATCAAATCATCAACCGCGAACCCGTCAATAAAAGCATTGGACCACGCTGTCTGGTGGTGGCTCCAACGCGTGAATTGGCTCAACAGGTCGAAAAAGACGCGGTTGATTACAGCAAATTCATCAAGTTCACACAGGGCTCTGTTGTGGGTGGTGTTTCCTATGGCCCACAAATCCAGATGTTGAAGCGTCCTGTCGACATGCTCATAGCGACCCCGGGACGTTTATTGGATCACATGGGTCAGGGACGCATTGATTTTTCGCGCCTTGAATTTCTGGTGCTTGATGAAGCAGATCGCATGCTGGACATGGGATTTATTGGCGACATTCGCAAGATAGTAGGAGCCGTTCCCGAAAAACGACAGACCCTCTTGTTCTCAGCCACTTTGGAAGGGCCAATTCTCAGAATGGCACAATCGTTTCTGAAAGATCCTGAGTCCATTTCACTGACGACCAATACCAAGAATCACGAGCAGATAGAGCAACGTATCCACTGGGCAGACAATGTATCTCACAAACACGATTTACTAAAGCACTACGTGGCAGAAGAGGAAATGAGTCAGGCCGTGATTTTTACTTCGACCAAACGTGGGGCCGATGAACTTGTCAGCCAGCTGAATAAACGTGGCCAAAAAGCAGCCGTGCTTCACGGCGACCTGCGACAATCAGCCAGAAAGAAAACCATGGATGACATGCATCATGGTAAAATAAAACTTCTAGTTGCAACAGACATCGCCGCTCGAGGGCTGGATTTCAAAAATATCAGTCATGTCATTAACTTTGACCTGCCAAATACAGCTGAGGATTACATCCACCGTGTTGGCAGAACGGGGCGCGCCTCCGCAACAGGAACGGCGATTTCACTTGTTTGCCGAAAGGACTGGGATTACCTCGTCAGCATCGAACGATTGACTGGTAAAAAACTCAAGAGAGATAACATCGAAGGTTTGGAGGCAATATCAAAAGAACCGAAAAATCGATCCACGTTAGGTAATGCCGGGCGCTCCTGGAAACCCAGCAGGCGAGGTAGCATCAAACGCCGCAGGCGGTAGCCATTCAGAAAGCCACTGAACTGCTCTAAGCCAGAGCAGTTTTTGTTTTTTTGACAAGACGGATATCGCCAATCTTCATGGTTTTATCCACCGCCTTGCACATGTCATATATCGTCAGGGCTGCCATACTGACGGCCGTAAGTGCCTCCATTTCAATCCCGGTTGCAGCAGCTATTTTGGCGGACGCTGTGATATGAACACGATCCCGGCTGTCCGGAATGGACATCGCGACTTCACAGTGGGTGATTGGCAAGGGATGACACAAGGGAATCAATTCTCCGGTTTTCTTTGCGGCCATGATTCCTGCCAGTCGAGCCGAGGCCAGAACGTTGCCTTTGGCGATCGCATTGGACTCTATCTTGTTGAGGGTCTCCGCTTGCACGTAAATACTGCCTTCGGCAATTGCTTCACGCAGGACGACGGGTTTGTGAGTCACATCTACCATGGATGCTTCACCTTTTGCATTGATATGAGTTAAATCAGACATTTGAAAAATAAGGATTAGCTTTGAAAATCAGGCAGGGTTTAATCCAGTGAAGGTGTTTGCCTTTTCGCATAAAGCAACTCCCAATCGTTTTGCCAATCCTTGACAGCTGCTTTCATCAAATTGGCAGCATCCAGTCTTGGTTCGACAAATTTCGGGCGAAACCATGGAAATGTTCCCACCAGGTCATGCGTTACCAGAATCTGGCCATCGCAGCCATTGCCAGATCCAATGCCTATGGTTGGATAAGACACTGAACGGGTGATTTCCTCCGTCAAGCTGTGCTCGACAAGTTCAAGAACAACCGCAAATACTCCTACTGAATCGAGAAATGCAGCGTCGTCCTTCAGCTTTTGCTGCTCTTCCCCAGAGCGGCCCTTGATGCGATATGTTCCTTCTTCAAGAATATGTTGAGGTAACATACCCAAGTGCCCGACACATGGAATACCTGCGCTACAAATGGCCTTGATCTGCGCTCCTATCTCTTGTCCACCCTCTAGTTTGACGGCATGAGCTCCGGCATCAAGCAAGCGTCTGGCATTGCGAACCGCTTGCTCACTGGATTGGTAACTTTGATAGGGCATGTCCCCTACCAGACAGCTCTTGGGATTGGCCCTGGCGGCGGCTTTGACATGATGAAGCATGTCATCCATCGTGACATGTGTGGTATCCGGATAACCGAGTACAACCATTCCCAGAGAATCACCAACCAGCAGCATTGGAATACCTAGCTCATCCAGCATCCTTGTCATGGGATAATCATAAACCGTCAACGCAGACAAAAAATGCCTGCGCTTGCTCGCCTTGATCATTTCAGGGGTCCAAATTTTCATCTTCCGGCGACACTATTCCTGCGCAGCCATCAATTTGCAATAGCAGGGAATGGTGCCAGAATGAAAATTCCGTGATTGTTTTTAGGAAGTATCTTCTCTCAGAATAGGCAAAGAATGTCCAACCATCAAAAAGAGACTGACATCCGTTTCATGCGCCGGGCACTCCAGCTGGCAAAACGAGGCTATGGCAAAGTGTCTCCAAACCCAATGGTCGGGGCGGTGCTGGTACGTCACCATGAAATCATAGGCGAAGGATGGCACCAGAAAGCAGGTGGTCCGCATGCTGAGATCAATGCATTGGAGGACGCGAAAAAAAAAGGGCATGCTACCCATTTATCGACACTTTATGTGAGCCTTGAACCTTGCTCCACAACCGCCCGCACTCCTCCCTGCACTGACGCGATCATGCGATCAAGCATTCAACGCGTGGTGATCGCCTGCGAGGATCCCAACCCTGCCCATGCAGGAAAGGGAGTCAAGATTCTGGAGGACAAAGGTCTTGAAGTGATCACCGAAGTTTTAAGAGACAAGGCTTGGGGGTTGAACCGGGATTTCTTTCATTGGATTCGTCAAGGTCGTCCACGGGTCACCATAAAAGCAGCAATGACTCTGGATGGAAAAATTGCAACTTCCTCAGGACAATCCAAATGGATCACCGGCTCAGGCGCGCGTAAACATGCCATGAAACTAAGGTATGGCATGGATGCGATGCTTGTGGGTATTGAGACAGTGATCGCTGACGATCCAAGCCTGACAGTGCGCCTTGGATCTGGCATCAAACCATCAAAAAAGTGTCTCCGCATTGTTCTGGATTCAAAAGCGAGGACACCAATAAACAGCAAGCTACTGACGGACGAATGGAATGATTGGACTCGCATTGTTGTTTCAGAATCAGCGCCCGGAAAAAGAGTTAATGATATTCAAGCAAAAGCGCAGGTCTGGGTCTCCCCCAACGAAGGACGCATCGACCTTGAATGGTTGCTCGACCGCATGGGAAAAGAAGGTGTGACATCACTCCTGGTCGAAGGCGGAGGTGAAGTGAATGCCGCTTTCCTGCAACAGAAACTGGCACAGGAAGCCGTTTTTTATTATGCACCCAAGATCCTGGGGGGGAATCATGCTCGCAGGGGAATCGCGGGATCTGGCGCAAGATCACTCGAAGAGGCTACTCGGCTCACGAATACCAAATGGAAACAAGTCGGGGATGATCTCGTGATGAAAGCAGAGATCATGACATCATTCTAAATCCGTCAGCGCAAAGCACTGGTGCGCGCAATCCAGAAGGCAGGACCGATGCCACCACCAAAGAAGAAACCGTAGGCGACGCCCCATGCCACGGCTCCCCAGGGCATCGACATGTGCGCATGAAGCCACGACCCGATGAAATAACCCGTCATATTGGAAATTGCCAGAACCACCCAGACCCTGTGCCATGCTTTGAGATTCTTGAAGGCACGGCAAATCAAAACAGCCATCCCAAGTGAACCAAACACCGCTGCAAGCCACTCTCCAGTTGCGTTTTTGAAGGCCATCCAGACTGCGATCCATAACAGTGCATAAACAGCAAACGAAAGGGAAAATACTTTGAAAAACCTCACCCTTTGACGCGTGCCAGGGATCAGACCTTTCATTGATTCACACCCAATGCCCAGATAGATGACCATCCAGGCGAGGTAAGCTCCTATTTCCCCGAGAGTCCCGTAGAACCATTTTCCCAGAAAGGCCCAGGAGCCAAAAACCACCATGCTTGCAAGACCAAACCCAAGCACACCCATTCGCCAGGCATCCCAAATACTTTGCTCGACCGGGTGTGATCGACTGCTGTCATCGATCGCTGGATCTTGCGAGTGCGTGTCTGGTGTCCGATGCTCAGATTCCATCAAATCATTCCTGAGCTTTCATGTTTAAATTGGCAAGATGATTCCCTCATGAAAGGCATCGAGATGAGGCGAACAAAGTATTTCAATCAGGCAAAGGAGGTGAATTCTCCCCAAAAAGGTTGGATGTCTTTTTGGGGAGAGACCAAAAAGGTTAGACGTTGTAGGTCGAAGATGAAACACGACCACCCGTTCCTGTCCAGTTCGTATGGAAAAACTCCCCGCGTGGTTTATCGACACGCTCGTAGGTATGCGCACCGAAATAGTCACGCTGCGCCTGAAGGAGGTTGGCCGGCAAACGTTCGGACCGATAACTGTCGTAAAAATTCAAGGCTGTTGCAAACGCTGGAACCGGAATCCCCTTCTTGACTGCCGTCGCGATCACGTTGCGCCACCCGCGCTGACTGGACCGGATTTCTTTTTTGAAATAGGGATCCAACATCAGGTTGGCAAGACGTGGCCGCTTGTCATAGGCCTCCTTGATCTTACCAAGGAACTGACTGCGAATAATACACCCGCCACGCCACATCAGCGCAATACCGCCATAGTTGAGTTTCCAACCATTTTCCTGTGCAGCCGCTCGCAGAAGCATGTAACCCTGAGCGTATGATACAATCTTTGAGGCATAGAGAGCCTGCCGAATATCCTCAATAAATTTGGCTCTGTCGGTTTTGATAACCGGCTTGGGACCTCGTAATTTTTTAGAGGCGGCAATCCGTTCATCTTTCATGGCAGAAACACAGCGACTGAACACAGCTTCAGCAATCATGGTGATGGGTATACCAAGGTCAGCAGATGAAATGACGGTCCATTTACCTGTCCCCTTTTGTCCCGCCGTATCCAGAATCTTGTCCACTAATGGACCCCCGTCTTCATCTTTATGCGCAAGAAT
>JBDQII010000168.1:0-9731 GCA_040264395.1 Verrucomicrobiota bacterium | reverse complement strand
GCCTCCGACTGTTGTCAATGCTAAGTCTACCGATTGATCACCATTCAAGTCAGCCAGCACGGCACCGCGAGTGGGAACACCTGGCAACGCCATCGAATCAGGGATACGACTGGGTGAAAACTTCCAGTTACCTGAATTGAGATACAATTGATTGGGAGTATCCAGCCCACAAAAAAAAAGATCAGGGTGTCCATTTCCATCCACATCCCCTGCCGCCACTCCCGCGCCCTTGAACACAACTCGATTGGAAGCCCCCTTGAGTTCTCCCAATGTATTCGTGAAATCTATGCCGGCAGCCAAGGCCGATACCTGTTCAAATCCAGCTCCAGTGCTTTCTTTCACCACCAACTTAGTTTTAAGACTATTTGGTTCTGATGCTTCTGCACTGAGGTGAACAACAAAAAACAAAATAACAATGAAAGCCCCGTTCATCATGAAAGCAGCAAGCCAGTGATATCGGTTAAAACAATTGTGCCTCGATGATAGTTCTGAGTTTTGCAACATGAGTTAAAAAATACACAGTCACACAGGCTCGCTTACTTTTTGATGCCAGAACGCGGAGTCCCGAAACTCCGGATAACACCTTTTCGTTTTTTTGTTTCGGGTTCAGGTTTGGCCAGAAAGTGAACAAGAGTGGAAATCTGCGAACCCGAGAGAGGACCTTTTTCTGAGGCAGCAAATGCAGGCATAATGCCACCTTCTTTTCCGTGAGTAATCCATTGCCGCCAGTATGCTGCACTTTCAGACTTAATCTTGCCTTTGAGGTCAGGTACCATGCTTGCCCGATGTCTGGCTTCGTGACATATGCCACAGGCAGCCTCATAAAGCGATGGGCCGTATTTGTTTCTGGTTGGTTCAGCATGGCAAGTGCCGCATTCACCTGTGAAAATAGCCTGTCGATTCTTTTTGGATTGAAATAGATTTCTTTCTCTTTCAGCAGGACTCATTTCACGGAGGACGGGATTGTCAATTTCCACTGTTGTCGTCAGTTCATTGTTACCAAGGGATGATACGACAGTAAGGCTCTTTGTGAAAACCCCCGTTTTGCCCTGCACATTAACAAAAACTTCCAATGACTGCTGTGTTCCAGCTTCGATGAGCCAAGGAAGCACAGGTGGCTTTGCTTGGGTGCATCCACATGAAGCTTCGATCCTTTCAATGCTGACTGTTTGGGTAGTTTTATTGGAGAAAGGGAAAACAAACCTTACAGTTTTAACTGCATGACCTACCTTTTTTTTCAAGTGGTCGTTCTCCCAGCTCAAAGAGGGGCTCGCGGCAGCGCAATGGACTGCTGTATAAACCAGCAAAAACGGCGTGAAGTTAAGATAGTGCATCACCATAAGAAGACTCTGTATAGGGTATAAAAAAACGGCGCCGAGTCAACACTCGGCGCCGCGTGAAATTTGTTCAGATTGCGAGTAAATTACTCAGCAATGATGAACTTGTTACCAGCCTCTATGGTGATGCTGGTTGAAGGCGGTGTCGCTCCACCGATTGGAGTAAATGGCCCGGTCACTGAATCCGATTCAAGTAACTGTGAGCCAGTCCATTCGATAACGATGTTACCTTCGGAAACACTGATTCCAGCAATTGCTGCCACAGAGGGCTCAACACCTGGAGTGTCATCCACAACAGGACTTGCAGCACTGACGGCATTACCTGCACCACCTGCCTCGAAGATCGAGAACAATTCCGGAGCACTCAGGCTACGATTCCAGATGGCAAGATCATCGATACTACCTGCCCAAGGATACGAATCCTGTTGAATTTCGGGGGCACCCGCAAAATCAAGCGAATCATCATCACCGGTTGGTAGCACCACATCCGCACCTATCGCCAACCATGGGAAAAGCGGTTCATTGATGTTGTTCAAGTAGTCCAAGCTAGCAACCTCTTGACCATCCCAATACAGAGTCACGGCTCGCCCATTGGCAGACATAGCAATGTGATGCCATGATCCTCGATCAGAGTCAGATACACCAGTGGAGGCTGTCGGCTCGTTAGGGCCAACACCGATTCTGGCTCGAAGACTTGGTTCGAACGCATCTAATGGGAACGGCGCATCGAGAATGAATTGACCGAATCGGCCATCACCAGCTTCGTCAACCCAGTTACGAACGATTGGACCCCAATCGATCCCTTCAGGAAGAACCCATGCTGACACCGTCATGGCGTCTGTTGGTTTGGTGTAATCGGCAACATAAACCCAGTCATCCTGACCATCGAGCTCAAGCGCCTGTCCAATTTGGCCTGAACCAAATCCAGCACCATTGCGAGTTTCACCATTACTACCACCGTCCACAGCATTATCAGCATTGCCGTCAAACGGGAAGTAGGCAACGAGTCCTTCTGAGATATCATTGGAACTCACAACGCCAACCACAGCAGCTTTACTGCTGATGCTACCGCCCTCGTTGCTGGCAGTGACCGAGTAGGCCCCTGCATCATCTGCACTGAGTGAACCAATGGAGAAGGTAGCCCCGTTAGCTCCGGCGATGGCTTGACCATCTTTGAGCCACTGAATCTGGTCTGCTCCCGATACATCGATACTCAACTCAAGCCCGCTGCCGTTCACACCGTTTGATGAGACGGGATGCATGTCAATGGTTGGAGGTGGAACAAAATCCTTGTTCAGAAGAATCTGAAGGCCATTGATCCCAGGTCCTCGATCTCCACCATCGGGTGCAGCTAAACGAAGGGTGATTTCGCCATTTTGAGGACTTAGGCCCCTGAAGATTGCCATATTACCTACGGACCGTTCGGAAGATTCTGAGGCTGTCACCAATCTGAAATTAGGAGATGGTTTATACTCATCAGAGTTCTCAGGTCTCAGGTATCTGCGCTGTGTGCCGTTTGAATCTTCAACTTCCATATCGAGAGTGTAGAATTCCAAAGGAACCTGCACGGTGTATACAATCAGTGAATGTGTTCCTGCCGGCAACCCGTATAATGTGATTTCAGACGGATCTTCATCCAGGGATGGTGCAGCTGTTCTGACCATACCATTCAGCATGCGACCCGTTGCGTTCGACGTGCGTGTTCCAGCGCCCCATGTTCCAGAAGTTGTAAACTCGACACCCACTTCAGTTGCATCGTTGTTACTATCAGTAGGGCTTCCGTCATCGGCACCCGAATCAAGGTTGTAGGTCGTCCCGTCTCCAGATCCGCCGCTCAAGTTATTCCAGTAAGCTTGCGGCACAAAACCTGCAATATCGGTAGGCGACATTTCAGTGGGAGCACCATTCGCGCCACTTCCACGGAATGAGAACCCTACGCTGACATCCGAAGAAGGCTCAAAGATATTGAGAACGACTTCGTGACTCAGTTGAGCCTCACAACCGGGTGTTGAAACCAATGCCTGATAGACAGTGCCGTCCATTTCAGCTGAAACATCCTGAATACTCAACACAGGGCTGGTTGCTCCATCGATGGCAACCGCGGTTTCTTCTCCAACAAGCTTCCTGAGCCATTGAACATTCCAAGGACCAGAAGGAGTCACCTGTATTTCCGCGGTTGAACCTGCAAGCGCTGGTGTGTCTGTAGGCTGTTGAGTGATCAATCCAGAAGAAACAAAGCTGAAGTCTGTGCAAGCACCACCCGGTTTGGGGAAGAGCTCGATTTCAGCAATCTGCATGCAGCAAGTGCTGCCGTCTACCGTCGGGAAGGTCAGGCGGTAAGTTTGATATGGATTGGAATTTTCAAAGAAGATGTAATTGGTATGAAATCTTTCAGGGAAGTCAGCTACATCTCCTGAAGCAATTTCCATGAAGGCCGAACCATCGTTGGAACCTTCAAGGAGGAAGGTCGTTGGGTCACGATCCGGACCATCATTTGCCGATTTGAGGGACATACCGATGACCTCTGTCAATCCGACTGAAGGAGTAACGGTCAAACCGGTGTCTGAAATATCAAAGTTGAGATACTTGGTATCTGCGTTATCAATGGCATTGGTCACACCCTCTGATCCGGGGCTGTTGTCCGAACTAGCGATAATGGTATCACCAGGCTGCGTGACATCACCGGGTAGTTGAACACCCAGCAATTCGACCTCCGCAATCTGCATGCAGCAAGTACTGTCATCAACCGTAGGGAAAATCAAACGATAGGTTAAATACGCAGCCGAATTATCGAAATACAGGTAGTTCTTGTGAAAACGGGTTGGGAAGTCAGCGACATCACCCGAGGCAATTTCAACAAAATTGACACCGTCATAAGATCCCTCAAACATAAATGTAGTCGGATCACGATCAGGGCCGTCATTTGCGGAAGTCAACGAAAGACCGCTGACAATCGTCAAGCCTACTGACGGACTTACAGTGAAGCCTGTGCTTACGATATCAAAATTAAGATACTTGGTATCGGCATTGTCGATCGCATTGGTCACACCTTCAGAACCCGGACTATTGTCAGAGGTCGCCGTTATGATATCGCCAGGCTGAGTAACGTCTCCAGGAGCCTGTGAGCCCAGCAATTCGACTTCAGCGATCTGCATACAGCAGGTACTGTCATCCACTGTAGGGAAAATCACTCGGTATGAGAGGTAAGGAGTCGTGTTGTCGAAAAACAAGTAATTCGTATGAAAACGAGTTGGGAAATCAGCCACATCGCCAGAGGCGATTTCAGCGAAATTTACACCGTCATAGGATCCTTCGAATGAAAAGGTAGTGGGGTCACGATCCGGACCATCATTGGCCGATTTCAAGGAAAGACCGTTGACTACAGTCATCCCTACGGATGGGGTCACCACAAATCCAGTATCAGAAATATCAAAGTTCAGATACTTGGTATCGGCATTGTCGATGGCGTTTGTTACACCTTCAGAACCAGGGCTGTTGTCAGAGGTGGCACCAATAGCATCTCCAGGTTGAGTCACCTCACCCGGGGCCTGAACACCCAAGAACTCGATTTCAGCGATCTGCATACAACAGGTGCTGTCATCCACTGTAGGGAAAATCAAGCGATAGGTGGCATAGGGGGTGTCATTGTCGAAAAACAGATGATTGGTGTAAAACCTCTCAGGGAAATCAGCCACGTCGCCAGAAGCTATTTCCGTGAAATTAGCACCGTCATATGAACCTTCCAAAAGAAACGTTGTAGGATCACGGTCGGGACCGTCATTAGCGGACGTCAGGGCTAGACCACTTACAACAGTAAGCCCTACAGAAGGTGTCACCGTAAGTCCTGTGTCGTTGATATCGAAGTTGAGATACTTGGTATCTGCATTATCGATGGCATTGGTTACACCTTCAGATCCCGGGCTGTTATCCGAAGTAGCAGTGATTGTATCACCCGGTTGGGTGACATCGCTCAACTGTGCTTGAGCAATACTACCCGTCAGGGCCATCAAAAGCGCCAGACAGCTAGTTTTCAGTCGTAGTTTCTTTAATCGGTTCATAATCTTGTATTTAAAAAACTTCAACACTCAAGGGAACCTGCGGTTCAAAAGACCACGGTTAATGGAATGGACACGTTTTGTGCCATTTACCACACCAAGAATACTGAGAGCAACGTCCACTTAATGCATGAGTGTGAGAATGGTCAAGATAAAATAAATTTGTAATTTGCGCGAAATATGCAGCTTGCTTGTGAAGAGCGGCTCATTAACGGTCATAATCAGCCCCCAATGAACAAACAGCCCCACGATGAAGGCGGTATCCGTGTGGATTTTGATAAATCAAAATTAACAATTCTGCTACAATAAGTTGTATAATCTATCGATGCAGATCCAAGAGAAATTGTCGTAAAGTGAAACTTGAAAAGTTGATGGATGTCCTATTGTCTTTGAAAAGAATTAGCATTTACAAAATCACCGACTAAACGCAGGGCGATCAACCCATAATCTTCGCGAGCCCATGAAATACTGTCACTTTCAAGCGTTGTTTGGAGCTTCTGCCCAAAGATTGTAGCTGATAGGGCAAATTGATTACCTGAACATGAGTTATACCTTCAAAATTGGAATATTAATTGTCAGCACAGCACGGCTTGCTTGGTCTGATGGCCTGGATTTTAAAAAAGTACAGACACCCACTGCCAATGACGCCATGTCTTCCAACCTCTGCTTGATGGGCAAACATTTTGCACTTTCCTGGATCGAGCATAACAATGGACAAGAATCGCAGTTCTTTTTTGCTCCATGGGATGGGGCGGGTTTCGAGGACAAAAATCTGATTGCAGCATCTGAAACAATGTTTTCCAACTGGGCGGACATTCCTTCCGTTGTTGAGGCAGAGAATGGTGATCTTTACGCACACTGGCTGGAGAGGATAAGCAATAAACAATACGCTTACGGGGTCCAAATCGCCGTCTCGAAAGATCGAGGCAACACATGGACCCCAATGGGTTGGCTGCATGATGACGAAAGTGAAACAGAACATGGATTTGTTTCGCTCATTCGAGACAATGCAAACGTTCGTGCTTTCTGGCTGGACGGTCGCATGATGGCCGAACCATTGGGAAAGATGACACTGCGTACGGCGATTCTTCAGGGGGATCAAATTAAGGGAGAACGCTTACTCGATTCCAATGTATGCACCTGCTGCCCAACCTCTGCCGTTCAGCTTACGGAGGGTCCCATGGTTGTTTACAGAGATCGTTCAATGGATGAGATAAGGGATTTCAGCTTCGTCAGCAATCTTGAACAGGGTTGGTCTGCACCTGAGAAAATTGCAGATGACCATTGGCTGATGCCCGGATGCCCCGTCAATGGAGCCAGTATCGCCAGCAGCGGAGATATGGTTGCAATCAGTCGATTCACCGTGATTAAGGGTAAACCGCAGGTAATTCTGCAAATTTACACACAAGGACAATCAAACGTAAGGAAGAATCTCGTACTCGACAAGAATACTCCAATAGGTCGCTGTTCAACCGTTTGCTCCAAAGACGCGATCTATACCATTTGGATAGGAAAAGAGAAAAAACAGACTGTTCTTCGCATGGCAGAGGTTTCCCCGGATGGAAAGGTCAGGCGTCAGGAAATCCTCAGCTCGATCGATGCTGTTTTTTCTAGCGGCATGCCTCGCAGCGTGCTTAGTGGAGGCCATGTATGGGTAAGCTGGACGGACTCAAATCGTATTCAGCTTGGCCGTTTCAAGGTAAGTCTCCCACACGAAATATCCGCGAAATATTAAATCAGAGCGTGGCAATAGAGTTGAGACAGAAGCTATATCTGCAAAATTGCACCTGAAACACGTTCGTGTGCGGGGAATGCCCGGCACCCCAAAACATTGACTACCATGAACCAAAGAGAAGAAAGAAGCGGTTCTATGAGCACCAAGGTCCAGTTCTATTTAAAATTAACGAAAGAAGAATTTCTCGCATATTATCAAGGACATAAAATGTTTGTTCGGGTACGAACGCATCAAGGATTCACAATTCAGTTTCGAGCGAAACATCTTCGTCAATGGGTCACTCTTGATGGCGTTGAAGGTGAGTTCGAGATTATCTTTGATAAAGGCAAACAATTTGTCTCAATTAAAATGTTGTAAGCAGACTGGAGGCGAAGAACACAATCAGGACAAACCTCCTGCAGCCTTTACGATTGCCATTCAAGACCAGGAGAGTTGAACCTGGCTAAAGAATCGCGTCAAAGTGAATGCATTCATTTGTATCGTCAACCAAATCAGCCGCAGCTGAGCGAAAAGGGCTATTTGAGAGTGTTAAGTATACACCGATGGCGAGAATCGATATTTCTCACTAAGATACCGAATTCGAATCAATCTTTAACATCTTACATTTCTCTCTCCCCAACAGAAAAAAACAGAATTGGGAATAGTAATCCCTCATCCCGAGTAATTAAAAACCTTGCCCAAAGCAGTCCACACGCCAGTTTCCACGTTGATGCACATACAGATTATCAATTTCAACCTCAATGACTTATCTCATAAGGATTACACAGCAGCCTGCAACGATATCGCGCAAAATTTTGCAGACCTTCCCGGGTTAATCTCAAAACACTGGCTCGCGAACGAGGACACGAACACCTGCGGAGGCGTCTACTTTTGGGAGGCTACGGAAGCCATGGAAAACTACCTTAAATCGAAAATGTTTGCCCAGGTTGCCAACAACCCAGCCTTCGCGAACGCGGCTTCCAAGGACTTCGCCATTTTGGAAGGCCCAACAAAAACAACCCGCGAGGTTACATAAATAGACAATGATGAACCGTTTATGATGCCACGCCAATACGAATGACAGACCTTTCCTACCCGCCAAAGCTGATTAACTCGCGCGGAGGGAAGGCTTTTACTTTGCAAAACTCACCTTCTTGGCCTTTCTTGCTAGACGGAATCGCCGCTCCTCAGAAAAAGGAATAGGTTTTTTGGGTATGTGCTCACTAAGAAAACGAATTTCTCATCTTAAATATTTGATCGCTGCTCATTGTTCATCACAATAGAGAAAACGCAGGATTGTTTACTTAGAGGGTAGGTTTAGTTACCGCCTCCACAACCACCGCAGCAGCCACCCATGTTGATCCATCGGCCCGTTATGAGTCTTTTGTATACACTATACGCAGGTGACGCGATCAGGACAAAGGAACCACCCAGTAATTCCAATTCCATGTTTCCAGCTAAACCCAGCCATAAAAGGTATATGCCTATGAAAACCGTAATGGCGTAAAGACCGCCTATGATCACATCAGGAATTATACAGTACATAGACCTCATTTTGGTTGCAGTATCCAATACACACCACAGAATTCCAAATCACGCCACTACAAATTGAAGGAGTGTTTGTAGCACTAAAAAATCCACTTAGAATTGCACAGTCGAGGGCGTTTTCTGGCAGATTGAGTCGCCTTCATACTCAAAAAATGTCATACGTGTGTCATAGAATAAGGACGAACCACTCCCGGGGTGGCTGGGAAGTATTTATGTAAGTAGTTGAAGTGGCGGAGAGAGCGGGATTTGAACCCGCGGTACGAGTTATCCCCGTACGTCGGTTTAGCAAACCGGTGCTTTCGACCACTCAGCCATCTCTCCGCACTGAACGACGTGCTCTTAATGAACTCGGTTTTTAAGCCTTAAGCAAGGAAAATATCGTCCTTCGAGTGGCTTTATTGCATTCACTCCTCTGGAAAGATTTTGACGGTCATTACCAGTATAAAACGAAGTTTTGAAAACTCTTGAAATCAACCATGAGTACAACTCAAACCTAAGCACAACTTTGTTGAAGCTATTTCATACCATTCGTTTGGAATTCGGTGACTCAAAGCTGAATCACTTATCGTTTCAACCCACCCCAATGGATCTGGATTACCATCGATTCAGATCTTACGAGCCTGAATGAATCGCTCGACATATTTCCCGAGTAAATCGGTTTCAATATTGATCAGACTACCTGGTTTTCTTGCGTGGAGATTGGTCACCTGATAGGTGTGCGGAATGATCCAGACCTGGAAACTTTGAGCTAACACTTTGGCCACGGTCAGACTGATACCATCCAGGGCAACGGACCCCTTGTGCACCAACAAATGCATGAGCTTTTCCGGGGGCTGTATTTCAAGCAGCCAGTCTCCCCCGTGCTGCTCCCATTTCAGCACTTTCCCGACGCCATCGACATGGCCTGTCACGAAATGTCCATCGAGACTGCCGTTGAAACTCAAGGGGCGCTCAAGGTTCAGCAAGCTACCGGGGCCAGCGGTATGTAGATTCGTCACATCCCATGTTTCCTTGAGCAGGTCCAAGGAGATTCGTCGCTTTTTTTTTGCATCTGGTTCGGAAATTCCAACCGCAGTC
>JBDQII010000167.1:0-9771 GCA_040264395.1 Verrucomicrobiota bacterium | reverse complement strand
TTGCTGCGAGAATTGTGATGCTTCAGAGCGGCATGCGTGCTCCTATGGGGATCAAGGTTAAGGGACCTGATTTGGAAACGATCGAACGGGTTGGGTTGAGATTAGAGCAGCTGCTCAAAGATGTTCCATCGATTGAACCTTCCACTGTTTTTTCTGATCGCATTGTTGGGAAACCCTACTTGGAAATTGTGATCGATCGCGAGGCTATGGCAAGATACGGCATTCAATTGGCTCGAGTGCAAGAGGTCATTGAAGTGGGTATCGGCGGGAAACGCATCACGACAACCGTGGAAGGTCGCGAGAGGTATCCAGTACGCGTGCGATATCTTCGTGAGCTGCGTGATCAGATTGAATCACTTGGCCGCATCCTGGTTCCCGCTCCGAATGGAAATCAAATACCATTGGGACAATTAGCAAATATCGAGTATTTGCGTGGTCCTCAAAGTATTAAGAGTGAGGATACATTCTTAATTGGGTATGTCCTGTTTGATATGAAACCCGGGTACGCCGAAGTGGAAGTGGTGGAGGCTGCCGATGCCTTTCTGCAAAGCAAGATCACTGACGGTTCTCTGGAAATTCCGGATGGTGTCAGTTTTACTTTTGCAGGAAACTATGAAAATCAGGTGCGATCCGAAAAGCGCTTGATGATTGTTCTTCCTCTCGCCTTGTTGGCCATCTTTCTGATTCTTTACCTTCAATTCCGTTCTACTGCCAATGCAATGCTCGTTTTCACTGGAATCATTGTGGCTTGGGCCGGCGGCTTCTTGATGCTTTGGTTTTATGGTCAGGATTGGTTTCTTAATTTTTCGTTGTTTGGTTTTAATTTTCGAGAACTCTTTCAAGTTCGCCCCTTCAATTTAAGTGTCGCCGTTTGGGTAGGTTTTCTTGCCTTGTTCGGGATCGCATCCGATAACGGTGTTATCATGGCCACTTACCTCGATCAAAAGTTTCGAGGGTTAAAGGATATGTCTATTTCAGATATACGCCTTGCCACCATCGAGGCAGGTGTCAGACGTGCACGTCCTTGTATGATGACAACCGCCACCACCGTCTTGGCGTTGATCCCTATCCTGACCTCAACCGGGCGCGGATCAGATATCATGGTGCCCATGGCGATACCTTCCTTTGGTGGCATGCTGGTGGTGGTTATCAGTATTTTTATGGTACCCGTTCTTTACTGCTCAATGAAGGAATTTACGCACCGAACAAAAATGCATGCAGATACCGGAGCTTTCTTGTCTGCCGCCACCTTGTTCATCCTGCCATTGTTGTACTGTGGTTTGGTGGAATGGAAGAATCAGGGATTGATTCAAGATAGTAAAAGAGATCAAAGGGAGTGATTCGAACGAGGGAAAGTCATTCCCAAAGGATCTCCATTGGGTATGGGGCGCGTTGCGTGCGCGGTGACAACCCATCCAACTGTATTTGTTACAGATATATTCTTGATCGCGCGCGTGGTTCTACCCAATGGGAACTTTTCCCTCGGATTGAAACGCTTCTTTAACCAGAGGAATAGTTCATGATTTTTAATTCAAAATTCTGTGGCCTCTGTGATCTCCGTGATCAATTTTCACTCATCACAGTCGCAAAATAAAATCGTCGCACCATCACAAATCCTGAAGTTTAAGCTTGTCAAATCCTACAGGACGCAGAGTTTTCCTGATCTGAAAACGAACGCACAAGATCAGCAGGTATCCAACGACAAAGGGTGGATGGCTCCCAACTTCCCTTGGGAACCACGACGCTTTCCAATTTTTTACGGTTGGGTCATCGTGTTTGGTGCCACTGTAGGTACTCTATTCACGATCCCTGGTCAAACGATGGGTTTCAGTGTCTTTACTGATATTCTCATGAAGGAACTTGGTTTGTCTCGTGTGGCCTTGAGTCTCGCCTATTGTATTGGCACCGTAGCCAGCGGTCTGATGCTGCCCTGGATGGGGCGCTTGCTTGATCGATGGGGAGATCGGCAGATGACGGTTGTCGCAACGGCAGCTACGGGTGCGGTTTTGTTTTACTTGAGTGTAGTGGCTGATTTAAGTCGATTGCTGTCACAGATGTTTTCTGCGCGCTGGCAGTCGGCATGTTCATTTGCATGCATTGGTTTCGGTTTTTTCATGATACGCATCTCAGCTCAGGGGGTATTGTCGATGACTTGCCGGAATGTGATGGGTAAATGGTTTGATGTCAAAAGGGGGATGGCACTTGCCTTTAGTGGCGTCTTCGTATCATTCGGGTTTTCCCTTGCTCCTCGCTGGCTGAATCACTGGGTCGAACAATATGGATATGAAGGCACCTGGAGATTGATCGGTTTTGCAACGCTGGCTATCATGGGGCCTCTGGGCTGGCTGATCTTCCGAGACAGACCTGAGGATTGCGGGCTGATGATGGACGGTGTCACGCAAAAAGCAGAAACCACCACCAATATGGACATGGTCATTCATCATGATTTTACATTGAAGGAAACCCTCCAGACCTTCTCCTTTTGGCTGTTCAACCTATCCTTTGCTTTCTACGCCATGTTTGCAACGGCTTTTACCTTTCACATTCTTTCCATCGGTTCTGAATTTGCCTTCAATAAAGAACGGATTTTGACCTTGTTCGTCCCCATGGCTGTGGTCAGTGTCGTCACGAATTTCAGCTTCGGCTGGATCAATACCAAAATGCGATTGAAGTATTTGCTCATGCTGATGAACCTAGGAGGGCTTGCAGGAGTTTTTGGGCTTTATCAATTGACCCACAACTGGGGTGTTATCGCCTATGTGGTTGGCAATGGAATCGCAGGTGGTGGTTTTGTCAGTCTTTCGGGTATCATATGGCCAAGGTTTTTCGGTCGCTTATGGTTAGGTTCGATCAGTGGAATCAACATGTCCACCATGGTCATTGCAAGTGGTATGGGACCTTTGATTTTTGGTTGGAGTGAACAAATGGGAGGGTCCTACCGCCCGATTTTACTACTGAGCATGATCATCCCACTCGCACTCGCCATTCTCAGCTTCTGGGCTGATAATCCTCAAAGAAGACTGGGTGACACATTCGGCAGTTAATACGTGTTCATCAGACGAAATTTGTTCTACTCCGGTGCTCAAATATGTAAGCTCAAATCCGCTTATTTCTACCATCGATTTATTGGTGGATTTGTGGACAGGATGTATTGAATCCATATAATGTAGCCATAGTTGAGAGTCTTTGGTGACAATTCCAAAAGTCATCTTGAGCAAAAGCAGAAAACAAAAATGGTAAATTCATTGAATCAAAAGATTCGCAAGGTGATTGGCTGTTGCATGCTGATCAACTTGTTCCTGAGCTTACAGGCAAATGATTCCTCCGATACCATAAAAGAGGCATACCTTCACAACGATCATCTCAGATTTGAATCAACCGTTCTGATTCAGGGTAATCTGGATGAGCCTCTAGTCTTTGAGGTGCTTGGTGACGGGCGCGTTTTCCTTATTGAACGGAAGGGGATTATCAAGTTGTATCAGCCCACTGATGCAAGCGTAAGGATAATCGGATTCCTGGAAGTCAATACGAGTGGTAACGAAGAGCAGGGTTTAGTGGGGATGACGCTTGACCCCGATTTTCGAGAAAATGGATGGATGTATCTTTATTATTTTCATCCGAATCAAGCCAAGGCGATTATCAGTCGCTGGGATATTCTTGATGATACCCTCATGGCGGATTCAGAAAAAATTCTGTTGGAATTTCCTGCACAACGTGAAACCTGCTGTCACACGGGAGGAGGGATGACGTGGGATAAGGATGATAATCTTTATATCGCGACAGGGAACAATACCGGGATTAATGAAACATCCCACACTGATGAACGACCGGGTCGTAGTAGTTGGGATGGTCAGCGTGGTGCTTCCAATACCGATAGCCTTGAAGGTAAAATTTTGAGAATTCATCCGGAGGCGAATGGAAGCTATAGTATTCCTCATGGGAACCTTTTCCCTCTCACCACTCCTCTGACACTGCCGGAAATTTATACCATGGGACATCTTAATGCGTGCAGAGTTTCCATTGATAGTGCGACAGGTTATTTATACTGGGGGGAGACGGGGCCTGAGCGGAGCGAGGATTCCAGACTTGGACCAAAAGGATTCGATGAATTCAATCAAGCTCGTGGTCCCGGATTTTTTGGCTGGCCCTATTTTACGGGGGATGCTGGATATGCTGTCATGGATTATGAAACAAATACTCCCGGTGAAATAAAAAATCCGAAATCTCCAACGAATCTTTCACCCAACAATACGGGGATGACTGAATTGCCTCCCGTTTCTCCTTCCTTTATCAATTATTCTCACGATCAAAACGAACGATTTCCTTCCATGGGAACCGGAGAGCGCTCCGCCACGGGCGGACCCGTTTACCGTCGTGCAGACTATCCAGACGCCAAACGTCCCTGGCCTGATTATTTTGAAGGTAAATGGCTGGCTGCAGAATTTTCAAGGAAAGCCATTTTTCTGATCTCCATGGACCCAAAAGGTAATGCTCAATCCCTTGAACGATTCCTGCCCGGTTACCATCCCGCGGGGCCTATCGATATGAAATTTGCTCCAGACGGAAATTTATATATTCTTGAGCATGGCGAGAGACGGTTACAGTCAAATTCCGGGGCAAAATTGGTGCGTATCATCTATGATGGCAACAGCCATCCAAAATTTTAAATTTTCTATCTGAACACAAACGATTCACTGTCGGTCAAAAACCTGAGCAATATTCTTAAAACCTACTATGAAACCCGAACCCAATATTTTTTCACGACGGCAATTCATGCGTCAATGCGTCCTTGGAGCTTCACTCTGGCAGGTCAACGGCCTGATGGCCGAGGCTTTGGTCAAGACGCCAAAATCAACGGAAGGCCCCTTCTATCCTGATACGCTTCCCTTGGATACTGACAACGATCTCCTCATCATTAATGACTCCATCAATCCTGGTGTCGGGCAGGTGACCTGGCTTAACGGTCGCATTCTCGATGCGCATGGCCAGCCAGTAAGGAACGCGCTGGTTGAGATTTGGCAGTGTGATGGCAAAGGGGTTTATTATCATTCCGGCAGTGGCAATGCCCTTCGTCGACGTGACACCCATTTTCAGTGCTTCGGGAGGTTCCTAACCGGCTCCAAAGGTCAATATGTCTTTCGTACGATCAAGCCTGTTCCTTACCCGGGTCGTACACCTCACATTCATTTTAAGGTCAAACGTCAAGGAAAGGAGTTATTGACGACACAGTGTTACATCAAGGGGCATCCGGGAAATCTCAATGACGGCATTTGGAAACGGATCAGAAATAAACGTCAGCGAGACAATGTGACTGTTGATTTCAAGCCTCTTGCAGGCTCAAGAATGAACGAATTGGTCGCAACATTTGATGTGGTGCTGGGGTGGACCCCTAAAGCTGTTTAATCATTCGTGCCATTCGGGTATGACGACAGTACAAAACATCATGAACAGTTGTTTGTTTCAAGTATCAGCCAGCTTAATATTTTTTACTTCCTTTTTCCTGTCCGCAGATCCGCTGGATGATGTTTACAAACTGGGGCCGGATTCATTACCGCAAGATGGAGTCCCCAAAGGTGTGGTGATCGGCCCTCTAACGCACGCCAGCCAGGTTTTTCCCAACACGACGCGTCATTACTGGGTCTATGTGCCCGCCCAATACGATGGCTCCTCGCCCGCTCGTTTGATGGTTTTTCAGGATGGTCATGCTTTTGTCAGTCTCGACGGGGCCTATCGCATCCCCAATGTGCTGGATAATCTCATCTATCGACGGGAAATCCCGATAACGATCTGCGTATTCATCAATCCGGGAAGATTGCCGCATCAAAAAGAGTCATCTTCAAGTGATTGGGGAGACCGAATTAACACGCGCCCAAAAGAATACAATGAGCTCAGTGATCATTATGCGCAAATGATCGTGGACGAATTGATTCCGGTGCTGAAGAACGGTTACAATATTTCAGATGACCCGAATGATCGAGCTATTGGAGGAGCCAGTTCAGGTGCTATTTGCGCCTTCACGGTTGCCTGGCATCGAACGGATGCATTTCGCAAAGTCATCAGTACGATTGGCAGTTTTACCAATATCCGTGGCGGACATGTTTATCCTGAATTGATTCGTAAATCGGAAAAGAAACCTATTCGCGTCTTCCTTCAGGAAGGAATGAATGACAACCGAGGTCGACGTCGTGGGGGTAAATACGATCCTGAATGGGATTGGTACGCACAGAATCGCAAAATGGTTGAGGCCCTTACTGAAAAGGGTTACGACCTGAATTATAGCTTTGGAATTGGTACGCATTCAAACAAACAGGGTGGCGCCATGATGCCTGAAATACTGCGATGGATTTGGCGTGATTATCCCCGCCCCCAGGATGATCCAATGGATGATTCCAACCGACAATTGCTTGACGTGAAAATGGAACATGAACTTGAATAGCCATCTTCTTCAATAGTTAAGCCAAGCACAATTGAAACTAAAAAAGCCGAGTTCCTCATGGGAACCCGGCTTCAATGTTGTCTTTGGTTATCTCCCGCTGCCGTGTCCTCTTTGGTACAAAAAACAAATTTTTTAAAACGGCGTTCGTGTCCCCTTGCTTCAGCAAATCTCAAGAAAGAAGTGAAGATTCAAAGACAAATGTTTTATTTGATGTCAATTAATTCGACGTCGAATATCAAAGCAGCATTAGGGGGGATCAGGCCACCCGCACCTCTTTCGCCGTAGGCCAAATTGGATGGAATGAATAGTTTGATTTTTCCACCCTTGCCTAACAACTGCACGCCCTCGGTCCAACCTGGAATAACCTGATTCAATCCAAATACAATGGTCTCATTCCGTTTGTATGAACTGTCAAACTCCGTGCCATTGAGCAAGGTGCCGCGGTAATGGACTTCCACTTGATCCGTAGGCCCCGGTTTTTCTGCCGATCCGGCTTCCTCGATGATATACTGCAGACCGGATGCCGTTTCTTTGACGTTTTCCTTCTTACTGTTTTCGGCCAGGAACGCTTCCCCTTTTTCTTTTTCTGAACTCACTTTTTTGACTTCTTTCTTTGCTAAAGCCGCGACAGTTGATTCCAGCGCAGCAAGATCGTATTCACCCTTGAGTGTGACGGACTCGATCACGACAGGGGTTGCGGGCACTACTTTGCCGCCGGGATATTTGGCATCCGTCTTGGTTTGAGTGTTGCGAATTTTATCCACGTTTTCCATGCCTTCCACCACTTTGCCAAACACCGCATAAGCAGCTCCGCCCCTTGGCTGGTCCAGAGATCCGTTGTCCACCACATTGATGAAGAATTGTGAAGTTGCGGAATCAGGAGCATTGGTGCGAGCCATGGCAATGGTGCCGCGTTTGTTTTTCAGGCCATTTGTCCACTCGTTCTTGATCGGGGGCATGAGCCCTTTGAGTTTCTTGTCAAGCTTTGCATCAAAGCCACCCCCTTGAATCATGAATGTGGGTATCACACGATGAAAGACAGTGCCATCATAGTATTTTGACTGAGCGTACCTGAGGAAATTCAGTGTTGAAATGGGAGCCTTCTCAGCATCCAATTCCAGCACAACATCACCGAGAGTAGTTTTCATGGTGACCTTGGGGTTCGCTGCTGAAAGCTGAACGATGGATGCCAGAAGCAAACCGCATAGCACAGCAGCCGATTTACCAATTAAAGATTTTTTCGAACGTTTCACGCCTCCAAATTAAGCAAGGCATCAAAAGGGATCAAGTACGAACGGGGGCTTGTTTAGTTGTAAAATATCCAGCGACCAGGACCGATCGCAATTGAAATCGCATGCCAATGGCATGTCAGGAGAATGACGAGAGGCAATCATCAGTGGGTTGGTTGACTTTTGTTTGTTCCTTCAGCGCACAAAAATAAACGGACGTGCCTGAGAATTTCATAAAAAGCTAATTCCATCTCTTGTCTAGCAAGAAAGATCATCCTAAACTCAGGGACTTACCAAGGAGAGTGGAGGGTGCCTGGTGGTCCCCGCGGTCTTCAAAACCGTTGGGAGGCGGTTAAGCCGTCTCCGGTGTGTTCGATTCGCACCCTCTCCGCCATTCCTCGCCAGAATCCGCCTACTATCTCATTATTATCCGGTCAGTATCCATTTGACATGTTATTCGTTGGCACTCACCAATCCAAATCTTGGAATTTGAACTGCTGCCAAGGTCTGTAGGTTCGATGGAACCATTTCATTCAGCACTTCAAAAAAGTTTTCAACTAGAATCAGGTGATTCTTAGGTGGTGTTTTCTCTTGGTTAAGACGCTTTTTAACAAGTATTCGTTCTCCCTTAGGGGCGAGCGTAAAGGCATGATTAAAGTATCCAAAATCAATGTTGGCGCCATTCCGTGGAACAGGTGAATCATTTTTTAAAACACCTTCCTCCACCTGGTAAGTTGTTGTTTAGAAATGGATTAGATCATTGGCAAGCTGAGAAGCAATTCGCGTCCAAGGAGCGGGATCATCAAGTGAAATTAAACGACCAGCAACTTATGAAGGTGGGATTCATGTGGTACGAAGCAACTCCGAAAAAGTATCTCAAACATTACGGACCTGATAAATACGCGATTGAATTCATTGATCGATACCGTTGTGTTAAAACCTGCATTGGTGATGGGGGTGAGACCTTCGACAACGCTTTGAAGGCTGCTCATGAAAACGATTGCCATGATAGGGTGGCAGAGTTCTTTCCTCTATCGAAAGACGTTCAATTGGTATCAAACCTGTGCCGAGAATTGGCGATAGCATCTGGCAACGGATCCTTTTTCTTATCAGTAAGAAAATTACAGGCAGCACTTGAACTTCCAAGCCACATGGTGGCACACAGGATTCTGAAATGCCTGAAAACCATAAGCGCAATCAAGGAAGTGAATAAAGGCAACATGAAGCGTCGACGCGCTAGTTATTACAGTTATCTGCTCGATGATCTTAACACGGAAGATAAAGCCGCATGAAACGAACTGCATACCTATTGTTGGGACTCTTTAGGAAGAGTGTCTTTTAATACTAGCGAAAGACAACTGAGGGGAATGAAAAGCAATGCGCCGATTAATTCTCCATGGAGTTAAATGATAATAAACTATTACTAAAGGCAAAAGCTACGAACTACTCTGTCGCACCGTTTTTGCGGAGCAAATCCACAATTTCCTTTTTTTCATAAAGGATTGCCTTATCTAAGGGGGTCCCTCCAAGTGCATCCTTTGCATTGAGGTCTGCACCTTTGGCAATCAGCAGCTCGATAACTTCTTTTTCACCGAGCATAACAGCCTGATGAAGGGGGGTTCCTCCATTTTCATCCTTTGCATTAATATCTGCACCTTTGGTGATGAGCAATTCAATGACTTCAGTACTCTCATCCATAACCGCAATATGCAAAGGGGTTCCTATATCACTCTTTGCATTAACGTCTGCACCCCCGTTAATCAGCAGTTCTACAACTTCTTTTCCCCCGCCCACAACCGCGTTATGCAAAGGGGTATCTCCAAATTGATTAAGAGCATTGGTATCAAGCCCTTTAGCAATAAGTAATTGAATGCTATTTCCGTCATCAGAAAGAGCTGCAGCATGTAAAAGAGTGTTTTCATCACCAGCCTTCAAGTTGACATCTGAAGTGCAACGGATAATTGGACCAGTAAGTATTCAATTTAGTTGATTATTTCTTTCGAACTGGACAGGGGATTGGTAACCGATTGAGGAATGTTTGCGTTGGGTGTTGTAATATCCCTCGATGTATTCAAACAGAGCGATGCGAGCGTCCTCGTGGGATTC
>JBDQII010000166.1:0-9776 GCA_040264395.1 Verrucomicrobiota bacterium | reverse complement strand
CGTAGGCAAGAGCGACCAGCGCAGCTTTGCGCTCACCTTCACTGAGCCCTTCAGCCAATGCACGTTGGGTAAAGTCATCGGCAGATTGTGCAGGATGCAATCTCCAAGCAATATTGGCAAAGGAGGGGGACCAGCTCACACTGTCCTGACTTCCCAGCTCTGCTGCCAGAGCATCATAAAGTTGGCTTTCTTTACCTGTAGCGCCTGTACCCAGCGCCTCAAGATAGTAACGATCTGATCCATCATAACCTCTCGCAACAGCAACTAAGACATCCTTGGCACGAGCAAATGGAATATCGCGCATTGCCAGAGCTACTTCACGGCGCACAGCAGGCGAAGGATCCTTGGCCATCCGCTTGGACAAACGAATCAGGCCTTTGCCCTGTCTTCTCAGCGCTCGATAAGCCACGATTCTCATCTGCTCATCATCACTGCGCAGCTGGCGTCGCACTTGCTTGAGCCCGGCATCACCGAGATCAGCCAGGACCCATACCGCACGGGCGCGATGGTAAGGATTATTGGAATCCAGCAGGTTCTTGACTTCATTGACAGCCCCCTCGCCCTGCTCTCTCAGTGCTCTGGCAGCAGTGGCTCTCACGTTAACAGCAGCACTCTTGAGACCGGCAACCAGGCCTGCCGTTGAACTTGTGTTAAATACTGGCACCTTGGGTTTGAACCCTTTTGGAGCCACGCGATAAATGGCTCCCGAGAGTGTGTCATCCAGATCACCATGCCCCCCCACACGGGCGTCATACCAGTCCGTGACATAAACAGCACCGTCAGGACCCACGGCGACATCCGAAGGCCGAAAAAGAACTTTGCTGTCTTTCGTGCGATCACGAAAGCCTCCGGTGAAATCGGCACCATCAAACTCTTCCTCCGTGTTCGTGGTCAGGAAATTAAATCGCTCCAGCTTGAACCCGGCACCTTCCACAACGGGGAGATAACCAAAGACGGTGTTCCGTGCAGGTTCACAGGATAGAAGCATGCCCCGATGTTTTTTTCCGAGTGCACCATTTTCGTAATAAGCAATACCCGTGGGAGCTCCGCCACCATAGACATCGCCTGACGGCATCGTCCCGGGATCTTCCTGACGCCATTCTGCGACCGGTGTCGATTGCCCCGGACGCCGATCCGCCCCCCAGGAGCGCTTACCATCGAAGGAGCTGAAACCTGCATTGCCGAATTCCATCACCCAAGTGGTGCGTGCGGCAGGTGGATCATCGTTGTCGTTTTGAAACACATCACCGAAGGAGGTAATTGTCTGCTCATAGCTGTTACGGTAGTTAAAGCCGATCACATTCACCCAGCTACCATCTGGATTCATTCGGGCAGTGAAACCACCCACATAAACATGACCATCGTCACTGGCCTTGCCCGCTGCTTCCTGAGTCATGTAGGAACTTCCGATACGGAACGTACGAGCCGATCGATCCGTGAAGACAGCACCGCAGTTACCGGCGTTCCAATACCATTGCCCATCAGGCCCAACGGTGACGGAATGTAGACTGTGATCATGCACGCGGCCATTGAAACCACTTAAAAGCACCTCGCGCTTGTCGACCTCTGGATCGAATACCATATCCCGATTGACATCGGTGTAAACGATCATGTCAGGTGTCATCGAAACCACCACCTTGTTGTCAATAACCGCCACCCCCATAGGACAGCGCAGGAAGGGTTCCTGCACGAAAGCCCATTCCTTGTCCGCCTGACCATCTCCATCGGTATCTTCCAGCACCATGATCCGGTCACCTTCAGGTTTTCGATCATAATGGCGGCGGTAATTAACTCCTTCCGAAACCCATATCCGTCCATCTTTGTCGATGTCCATGTTGGCGGGATTGTAGAGCATGGGTGATTTTGCCCACAGTGTGACTTCCAGTCCTTCAAGGGTGCTGAAATGTTCCAACGGAACAACCTTGTGCTGGGCTTGCGCAGCGAGGCAGCTCATGCCAGTTGCCAAGGTCAACCCCAGTAGTTTTGTGTTTTTTTTCATGACTTTCATTATTTGTAAATTACCAATCCACAACTGAACCATCGCGTTGATCGTAGGTTTGAGGGTTCTCCCACTCATGACCTAACTTGTCCTGAATGGCATCCTCATCGAGTTCAATTCCCAGTCCGGGTGCCGTCGGTACTTTGACGTAACCGTTCTCCACTTTAAAGGGTTGCTTGAGGTATCCGTCTCCTAAGTTAACCTGTTCCTGACAGAGGAAGTTAGGCACTGCAGCGGCCACCTGCAATCCTGCCGCGAGCGAGATCGGACCCAGAGGATTGTGTGGTGCGATTGAAGCATAATAGGCCTCGGCCATCCCAGCGATCAATCGTGTTTCCAGAATACCGCCCGCGTGACAAAGATCCGGTTGAAGAATGCTGGCAGCTCCTTTCTCGAGGATTTCCCGGAATCCCCATTTGGTGAAAATCCTTTCACCGGTTGCAATGGGTAAATGAGTACCGCGGGCAATTTCAGCCATCACATCAACATTCTGGCATTGCACCGGTTCTTCGATGAACAAAGGTTGATATGGCTCGAGTGCTTTGATCAACAGCTTGGCATTCTGCGGTGAGACAGCTCCATGGAAATCAATGCCTATATCCACATCCTTGCCACCCGATTCACGTATACGGGCAAAGGTTTCAGCCGCTTGCTCAATGTCCGCTTGCGAAGCGACAACGCCTAATCCATTACGAGAATGAACACCCGTTTTGAACGCGGTGAATCCTTCGGCCTTGAGTACTTTGATACGTTCTGAGTCATTGCCAACGTGGGAATAGACTCGGACACGATCACGGGTAGGTCCACCCAGTAATTCATACACAGGAACTCCGAGAGCCTTGCCTTTGATATCCCACAAAGCCTGCTCGATACCGCTGAGCGCACTGGTCAAGATAGGCCCGCCTCGATAGAAGGTGTGACGGTAAAGTGCCTGCCAATGGTGCACCACATGCCGTGGATCCTTACCGATCAGATACGGTTCCATTTCCGCAACCGCTGCCGCACACGTCTTCGCCCGTCCTTCGGTAATGGGTTCGCCCAATCCGATGATCCCTGCATCCGTGTGGATTTTTAAAAATAACCACCGTGGTTGGATCAAAAACGTTTCCAGGCGAGTGATCCGGATTTCGGGTTTGAAAATACTCCATTCCTGAGCGTGTGGAGATACAAAACCAGGGTAAGGCTCATTTGCTTTTTTTTCCGCAGCTCGGGTTTGCTGCAAACCTGAACCTACGAAACCGGCTGCCGCGAACATCTGGCCGATGAATGCACGTCGACGTAAAGGTGGTAAATCCTTGAATGTGTTATCAGTTTTCATGCGTCGATATGATTGTATATTACACAAGAACGGAACTGGACCATTGAATCGAAGTGCCTTTGAATAGCCAAGCACAAAGAGTTCGTTTCCTCTCGAGGCACATCAGAGTCATGGGCCATCCATTTCTAAAATACTGACAGATGATTGCCGCCACAGGCCTTCTCCACTTGAACTACATGCACTTGCATCGCCAAGCTTCCTATTGCACTGAAGCCCAGTTCTTGATAAGTTTTGCCCATGTTAAAGACCGAATACCTCAACTTGCAACCGACCGAAATTGGAATCCTTCAGGGCGCAGCTTCTATTTTTGCAGCCAAAGTTGCCAGCGGCAAGGTGAATGCTGATAATGAAGGTGAAGTAGTCGAAGAATCGGTCAAACAGGCGATTGACTTGGCCAAGACCGTTGAATATGCGGTCAAGACCAAAGGCGAGATGGGTTGAACCATTACTATCCATCTTGGTCGCTTATCTGGTAACCCAGCGTCATGGTGTAAAATACGCGTGAAGGGAAGCCCTAGGATGAGGGATGTACGGACTGCATCTTTTTGACAAGATCAGTGATTCCCCTGACTTGATCACGATCATATTGCTTTGTTGCATCGCTGAGATCATCATAGCAAATGAGATCCGGATGTTTCTTGGTAGTGTCGTCTCTTGCTCCCAGCTCCCAGCCAGTCATCCATTTGACGGCAGACCAGCGTCGATGTTCCATCCCTGACAAAACCTCCATTTGCTCCTCATCGACTGCATCAACGCAACGTTCGAGGTTAACCAACTCCAAGTTGAGAGGATCTGTCTCCTTGAGACCCAGTGCGCGCAATTTCACGGCCATGTGGTCCGCCGCAGCACGGTTTTCCTCCTTCTGCGCATTCTTGAGTTTGTCCCATGGTTTGAAATAGGGGTTCTGATGCAGTCGTTGGACCGTATTTTCGTCATTGGATTCCTGCGCGTCATTCAGCCGCTTCTCGGTAGCCTTGTACCAATTTGCGTGAATCGTGGAGGCAAGCATGTCAATGGTATCATTCAACAATATGCTCGCATTGCAGAACACCGTAGACTCTGGCAAAATGAGAAGGTGCTTTTCATCCCCCGAGTTTGAAAGTGGCGATTGAGGAATCAGCATCCTGGTTCGGTGCCCAAGTGCACACTTTTCTTGAACTCGGGCACTTCCTGCAAAGCTATCTTCCGGGGCATTGGAAAGGTAAAGAATAGTCGTCAAAGCATTGTCAGGAAAAGAGTGCAGCAATTCGACAATGATATTAGGGATGAGTTCCTGGTTGCGACTTTCCCTGACTTCCAGATCAATACAATGACGAATATTGGGATATGCGGTGGTGATCAATTCATTGACCAGCTCAGCCTGATCACACACAAGGTAAACTTTAACCTTTTGACAATTTTTATAATGTCCAACTTTAGCTACCTGATAAAGGAAGGCTTTTGAAAGGAGATCCCAGTGAGTAATGATCAAGCGGATGTCTGTGGCACCATCGGAACAAGAGGTCACTTCGGGAAAGGCTTCAAGCGGATATTGGCTCAGCAGCACCCGCGAAACACAACGATAGTAATTGAAAGCATAAATGAAATCATACTGGTTCTGAACCGTGTGACAGAGTTCTTCACTATCGAGGTTGATTGCGATGGGAATATTGCCCTCGGTTCTTCCTGCCTTGAAAGTCAGGGCCAGTTTCAAGTTCGTGTAATCATCTTCGGTAAACACAATTACCCTGCTGGCCTGTTTCAGGCGTGCAATCTCAGTGAGATTTTGTGCTGACTCGCTGACCTCAACCGCAATGAAGCCTTCATTCCAACAATATTCGGCGACATTGTTTCCCTCCGTTGTCAACAAGATCATGACCTTGGAGCCTGCTGATTTAAGATCACGGCCAAGTGTCAGAGCACGCTCATTTCCACCGACAATAACGATATGGTTTTTAAGCATTTTTCGTTTGGCATTCCTACCTTCGATGAGAAGAAACTGATGCAATGCCAACAAGATGCCTGAGGCTGTGGTCAAAGGAGCCAAATACCTTGCCAGCTCGAGACTGAGAGGAATCACTGAACCGTCATCCACGTGACCTGACTCGAGTGTGAACAGTTGTATCGTAAGATACAGATGATTGGTGAGAGGGCCTGCAGGGTATAGTTGATTCCACCCATGCATACCAAGCCCAAGAGAGAGAATGAGTCCCAAACAAAAAGTGAATGTTTTAATATTCTTGGCCATCGATGAATAAGTTGGATCAAATTACTAGTTCGCAGCTTGCCCGTCACCTAAAAATAGTTTCGTTCATATCTCTCATTCATGAAGGACACTGTTACACGGTAGGATGGAGCTACCATTCAATGGATGAAACCATCCGTTACCACCACGTTGAAAAAACGCATAATGACAATGACGTAATCGTCCAAATCATGAAGCATATCTTTCCAGACAAAACTCCAGAGGATTGTGAATAAAGCCAAAGAGCTTCGTGCTCAAGAACACTCGAGAGAAGTGATCAATCAAAGTAAAATAGTAGATGATCTTTTAAATGGATTCATTCCACCGCAGACTTTCATATCTCTCATTAAGGAAGGGTTAGACTCCGAGTCTCAATATCGATTATTCAAAGATTCTGGATGAGTGTAATGGGCCTGCGCCGGCGGGCAAGAGGTATGCGAAACACCTCGGTATCGGCTACGCCCCATACCTGATCAGCCTGCTTTGGTTCGATGGTTTTTGTTCCAGTAAAGGAGCCGAACGCAGGAAGAATAATTTGATTTTTGGTGATCCAAAAACATGGTAATTGAACAGAGGGGCCATGGGTCATTCGAAACCGGTAGCCGGGATGAAGGTGCCCAGCCAATACGGGCAGGCTTGGATGTTTGTGTGGATAATGAGAGCATAGTAAGTTACCCCAGGAGCATGAGGTTTCATGAATCTCAAAATTCAATTCTTTCCAGGGAGCGCCCGCATTGAAATCATGATTACCTAGTATCAATCGCATGCGTATCTCTGGATGTCGAGACCGCCATTCCAACAATATATCCCGGATTTGAGGCGTCCGCCCATCGGCTGCATGAAGAAAATCTCCCAGTATGACCAGGTCTCGCGCACCAGAATTCTCAATGGCTTGGCTCAGGCGATCGCAATCCTGCCCAGCGGCTCCCTCTGGAATCGGGATGCCCGCTTTTTGAAAGGCATGGGCCTTGCCGAAATGTGGATCCGCAATGAATAAAGTTCTGGTATCCCGTTCGAAAAGAGCTCGTTCAGGAAGTAGGTCCCATGTATGACAATGCCATTCCAAAGTCATGCGACATCTCCTTCAAGCGATGAAACCATTTTTCGGATGCGATCTTCCCATTTTTCTGAACTAATCTGTGCTCGTAATGAGTCCGCCCACAGAGGGAAGCTGAAAGGCGTTAAGCGATCTGGCTTCTCGATACAGATGTTCTGCTCTCGAATCAATAAGAGCTGGTTTGTAAGCCTTCTGAGTTCAAGGTGTCGTTCAAGCACTTCGCAGCGTGATTGGTGAAGCAGTAGGTTTTCCGTATCATATTGTTGAAACACCTCAAACAACAGATCGCTTGAGGCCTGTATGTGACGAGCGGCTTTTTTCGCTTTTGGATAGCCCGAAAAAATGAGGCCAGCCACACGGGCAACCTCTCGGAATTGTCGACGCGCCAGCTCCGTGGCATTGACACAAGCGAGCAGATCTTCGATCAAATTTTCTGAACTAAGGAATTCACGCCATTCTTGCAAAGAAATATCCCAGGAAGAATTGGTCCTGAGCTGAAGACCGTAATCATTGAAAGAAACGGCGATCGTCATGGGTTCTTTCAATGAAATACGATAGCTGAGAAGTGCAGCCAAGCCCTCATGTGCCATTCGGCCAGCGAAAGGAAAAACGAACCAGCTGAATTCTCCACGATAGAGGATTCTTTCAATCAACAGCTCATTCAAATCGGGGATCATTGATTTTTGCCGCTGGATGCTGAGCATCGGCTGAACTGCCTTCATTTCCGGACCTTCGATGGCTCCAGTACCAGCAGCTTGTAGCTTCATGCGAACCCCTCTGGCCAGTTCTGATGATAATGGCGAATGGCCACCTCCCCATGTGGGAATGATACCGCTTTTCCCCTTGGCTTTACGCACCCATGCCGTCATGTCCTTCACGCGTACGAGTTTCAATCGATGCCCACCAAAGACAAAATGACTACCTGGGCGCATCTTCGCAATAAATGACTCTTCCAATGTGCCGAGTGATTGACCTCTGAGAAACTTGACCTGCACGGCATGATCAGAAGTTATGGTTCCAATGGACATGCGGTGAAAGCGGGCGATATGCTTGGAAGTGACCACCATGCGGTCATCTTCTTTGACGACTTTTTTATATTGTTCGTAGGCATTCAGGGCCTTCCCTCCATGCAAAACGAAGTCCAAGGTCCACTGCCATTCGGAATCTGTCAGCAATCGATAAGACCAAGTCGTCCGTATCTCCTCCAGAAGTTCCTGAGGCTTGAAACCCCCTCCCAGAGCAATTGTCACCATGTGCTGAGAAAGAAGATCCAATGGCTTTTGGACAGGCAGGCGGGTTTCGATTTGCCGATGCTGAATGGCGTCTCTTGCCGCTGAATACTCGATCATCTCCATTGCCTGAGTTGGCACACAAATGATCTTGCTGGGGGACCCGGGTTGGTGTCCAGAGCGGCCTGCTCGTTGGAGAAGCCGTGCAATACCTTTTGGACCACCAATTTGAATCACCTGCTCAACGGGTGAAAAATCAACGCCAAGATCAAGGCTGGAGGTGCAGACGACGGCTTTGAGCAAACCTTGTTGCAAGCGGTTTTCGACGTCGGTACGTATGTCTCCGTTCAGTGATCCGTGATGGAGGGCGATGACTTGTTCCCAATCTGGCCGAGCCTTCAGCAAAGCACTGAACCAGGACTCCGTCTGTGATCGTACATTGGTGAAAACCAATGTCGTTTCTGCCTGATCAATTGCCTCAACGACATCGTTGATCAGGCGAAGCCCAAGGTGACCCGACCATGGAAAACTGGACATGGTTGAAGGAATCACCGTTTTGACTTGGTAGATTTTCTTAAGATCTCCGTTGATCAGGATGCCTTGATGTCCGGGACCGAGCAGCGCATTCAACGCCTCCTCAAGGTTGCCCAGTGTCGCGGATAGACCCCAGATCTTCAAAAGGGGATTCCATTGACGCAGGCGCGCGAGGCCCAGCTCAGTCTGAACGCCTCGCTTGCTTCCCAGCAGTTCGTGCCATTCATCTATTATGACCGCCTTGAGATTGGAGAACTTATCCTTTGTCTCACTATCGGAGAGCAATAATGCCAGGCTTTCAGGTGTGGTTACGAGAGTGTGCGGGAATGATTTTTTTTGACGGCTCTTGACCTTCCCTGAGGTGTCGCCCGTGCGCATCTCAACAGACAGGGACACATTCATGGCAAGACACAACTCCATCAGACTTCTGGTGGTATCCTTGGCCAGCGCTCGCAATGGTGTAATCCACAATACTTGAAGGTCAGATGAGGAGGGTTGTTTGCTGCCTGAATCTTCATGCATCCACTCCAGTAAAACAGGCGCCCAAATGGATAATGTTTTACCGGCACCCGTGGGAGCGTGAACGAGGCCGGATTTTCCATCCGCATACGCGCTCCAGACTTTTTTTTGATAAGGAATCACTTTCCAGCCTTTTGCATCGAAAGCTTTTTTCAGCGTGTCTTCCGGGTTGGACATTGGATTGATGTGGGTCTTGTTTCAGCAACTCACAGTTCCGTAAAAAAAAAGCTTATGCAAGCTGTGTTTTTTCATGCGACGCTGTAGACGAGTCATCAAAAAGGGAAGACCTGTTGAAAAGAAATTCACTCTCTCGAGTTACTTTTCAAGGACTCGGCACAATTGGTTCAAAAGCTTTTCAACAACACCTTCTTCAACTGCTGATTTGTAGCGGTAGTAAGTATCGCTGGAAAAACCCGTCCTTTAGAATGGTTTTGGAGACCTTGCCCAATTCTTCAGCGGGTATAAGAATTCGAGTTTGTTTTTAATGTTTTTATCGTTTAAGGCCATTCCCTTACTCTAGTTTGAACCCTTTTCTACTCGGACGAATTCGGTTTTGGGTTTGTGAAATCCCAAAAAAAGCAACCTTTTGATTAGTAACTTTCAGATCTGATGGCAAGAAATGCAACTAAAGTGCTCCCCGAAAATCCTTGAATGACATGGGGGTTTGAGTCTTAATTCACGTCTTCAGCAATTAGCTGTGTCTTTCAGTGTTTTAGCAACCTGTTGCTAAAAGCGAAAACGCTAAATGCCTTGCTGCACCGGTGGCGCAACTGGATAGCGCATCTGACTTCGGATCAGAGGGTTGGGGGTTCGAATCCCTCCCGGTGTACCAACTTTCAACACACGACTGGCAACTTTTACCGGGTCACATATTTGGTGTATCACAATCACGGTTG
>JBDQII010000165.1:0-9812 GCA_040264395.1 Verrucomicrobiota bacterium | reverse complement strand
GGACAGAGGGATCAAGCGGCTTTCCAATTGCAATCTGCTACTCATGTTCGCAATTCTTGGTGTAGTTTATTTTTCGGGGCCTACCTTTGCGATCACAAAGCAAGGCTTCGAAAGCGTCACCTTCATGGTGAAACAATTTCCTGCGATGAGCGGCATTTATTACCCTGGTAAAAACGCCGCGTTCACTGAAAGTTGGACCGTTTTTTATTGGGCATGGTGGATTGCCTTCGGCCCGTTCGTGGGCATGTTCATTTCTAAAATATCCGGAGGTAGAACCCTCGGACAATTGATATGGGGGGTTCTAGGCTACGGCACACTAGGCTGCATGCTTTGCTTTATCATCTTCGGAGGATACGCATCCATCCTCGAACATCAAGAAGGCGTCGAAATTATCAAAACTTTCAACGAAAACCGGCATGCAGCGGTAGTTCAGGTCATGACTTCCCTACCCCTGGGGCAATGGATTCTCCCTCTTTTCTTTCTGCTATGCATCAGTTTTGCTGCCACCACATACGATTCGGCATCTTACACTCTGGCTCTTGCTGGCACCCGCAGCATTTGTAAAAATCAGGATCCGGCTCGCTGGCATCGTGTTCTATGGGCTATCACGCTGGGAATCCTGCCACTGTACATACTGTCCATCGGCGGGCAATCATAAGTACTGGTGGGACTGCAGACCATCTCGGTAATCGTCTCCGTTCCCATGCTTATGATATCCATCCTGATGACGGCATCTTTCATTAAGTCATTGGCAGAAAAAAAATAAACCTCACGCATGCCAAACATGCCATGCGAGCTAACCCATTTTTTATTGGGATAGAACTAAAACTCTACTCGCCACGCGGTAGCATCAGAGTCCATTTGATGGCTCTCTGAGCATCTTTCAAACATGGATCATTGCGTATAAACTTCCAGTTCGTGGATGGACCAGAATTTTCCGGAAGCACTTCCATGCTGGCTTATTCGGACATGGCGCGCCTTTGTGGGGGGCAGGACAATCTGCAGTACCGGACTCTGCCCATAGCCTTCTGCAATGGGTTTGCTCCAATGTTCGCCATCGTCTGAAATTTCTAAACTGTATTGACGAGGATAATCCTGCTTTGAACGACGACTGTCCAGAACCACTGAGGTCAACTCATGTTCCTGCCCCATATCAAACGCAAGCCACATACCAGGCACTTGAACCGCTCCAGTGTCCCAGCGGGAGTTTGGGTTTCCGTCGATGGCAGATTTGATCTGGTTTGATTTATGACTGGCCGTAAATCGCCATTGACGCATTTGCTGGGGCGGCAATGGGGCCATGGCAAGGATTTCAGAAGAATCCCACATGACTTCACGATCCTTGATCTGGGCACGTACGGCGGCTACATCTTCGGCAGTCACCATGGGAGCTTTGTTACCCCAATGACTTCGAATGTAAGTCAACGTTGAAGCAATCCACTCATCATCAAACGACTCCAAAGGCAACATAGGCCCAGGGAATTTTCGCCCATCCAACTCACCCGTCATTCCCTTGAGCATGATCTTGATGGGGATGTCCATTCTTCCGGTCACGCGAGGTGAACCGGCAATTGGAGCTCCAAGAGTCATGTTGGTTCCCGGTGCCGGTGTACCTTTTCCATCCATGCCGTGACATGGCATACAGGCTATTTCAAAATTATTGCGACCCTTGGCCAGAAATTCGTTTTCAAGCCGACGTTTCCTGGCAATTTCCTGCTGCGATTGAACATGGTTCAAAATACCTCCGATATTTGGATTACCTTGAAAACGTTCGCCTAAATGCTTCATTACATGCTGACTGCCTGAAGGTGCCGTCTGAGCCGTGGAAAGAAGCAGCTGGGTGATCACTTGCATGTCCGGATCATCAACAAGCGCAAACACTGCTTGAGAGACAGTTTCATTTGCTGACATCAGCTGAGGTTCGAGGATTCGGACAGCTGCTGCCCTCACCCGTCCATCTTCATCTCCCAATTTATCAAGGAGCAAAGATGTATCGGAAGCGCCCAGTCCATCAAGTGTCCACAATGCGTGGAGACGTCCAAGCGGATTTCGCGCATTCCTTGCCACGGAATCAAGTTTCTTTGAGATAGATCGATCGCCGCGAACAACCAATAGTTTTTGTGCCGTATCTCGCCACCAACCATTAGGATGGGATAAATGGGATACCAGCTCCGTGGCAGGTGCGTGGATCAGTCTGGGGCTCGGACCTCGCTCCGTCGTTTCATGAACGAGACGGTATATTCTACCTCTTCCAATATTCTTATCCAAACCGTAATTCTCAACCACATCCCGAAGGTAGGATCCCGGTCTTACCCAATTTCCTTCCTGAATGATCCCCCGGTACATGTCGAGGATGTAAAGACAGCCATCGGGTCCAGTCGATGCATGGACTGGGCGAAAGTTGGCATCTCTTGAACGAAGGAACTCGGTTCCAGGCGTGGCATTTTTAACGATTCTCTTGCCATTTTCATAAACCACCTTAGCTCGACGTACGAGACGACCCACGGGTTCTGGAATGATATAATCTCCATAGAAATCCAAAGGAAGACGATCCCCTCGGTAGATATGTTGACCCGCGCAGCCAGTGAAACGATTCAAGGTCAGAGTATCCTTTCGAAAACGTCCGCGACCACCCTGTACATCAGGAATCTGTACCAGCGGAAATACCTCGCGAAAACCTGGAGCTTGTTCGCCCGACAAGGTAAGTTTTCCATAAACCATGGGAATCTGGAAATGCATGGCAGGATTTTCACCACCTGCAGTGGAGTAAAAATTCCTCCCTACATCATCGTGAGTCACACCCCATTGACCAGATCCGCCGGGAATTTTTTCTGATTCTATATGATCACCTGCCCAGCGATAGCGCCGGTCGGTGTAGGTGACATACATCCAATTGTCCACGTTCCACTCAAGGCCGCTTGGTTGATGCTCCAGATTACCGCCTCGTGGACCGCCTTCGTATACCAGTTGCTTCTCGTCAGCCACGCCATCTCCATTGGTATCCCTGTAAGCATGAAGATCAAAGGTGTCTGTTTCACGAATGATCACTCGATCATCCAAAGGTTGAATCATACGCGGCAATTTGAGCCCATCGACAAACACCGACCTTTTGTCCATACGGCCATCGCTGTCGGTGTCCTCCAGTAATACGACGCGACAAACAGGATCATGTTGATTCTTCCCATCGATTTCCTGCATGTAGGTATTCAGCTCCGCGACATACAGTTTACCATCACCATCCCAGGCCATCGTCGCAGGTTCCTCAATCAGGGGTTCTGCAGCAACCAATTCCAATCGATAACCGGGGGCCAGGTCAATCATGGCCATACTTTCTTCTGGAGAATAGGTGCGGGCATGTTTTTGATACATGGCGGGATCAAATGGTTCAGCCATACAATGACGGATGGAACCACTTATTAAAATGGTGAGCAGAGCCAAGAATCCTGCCGACGATTTTATTGGAAAGAGACCAAAGAGTTTCATGGGTGGTTTAATAATCCTCAATGAAGAAATTGACTGTCAATCTCAAAGACAATGTTTCCGCTATGTGATGTGATAGCTACGGCACTGCATAAACATTCCCTTGTCACCTTCGTGAAACGAAGAAAGCAATCCATACCTGTTTAAAAATTCTAAACACTGATTGATTAAATGCCGTTCCACTTCGGGACAAGGCTCGAAGACTTGACAAAACAAGGGAGAGGACTATTTCAACGAGGAATCCAAGCCCCTAAAAGGTTGCGTCTCACCTTCTGACATGGGATAAAAGGGGAAGAAAAAAATCATGATCAGCCCATTCCATTTCATGCACGTCGCGGCCTTCCTGATTGCTGGAACGCTTGTCAGTGGTATTCCATTGGCCTCTGCTCAAAACCACGAAACTTCGACTATTCCTGAGACTCGTGAACTGACGATCGAAGGGGACATTGCATCGAGGCTGGTAAGCGGCGTAGACCGTTTTCTAATGAAAAAACTAAAAGAATCGGTCAAGGCAAGGAAACAACACTGGTCGCGTGATTTTTCTTCGGCCGAAGCTTATGAGAAGTCCATTCAGGTTAATCGTACAAAACTCGCAGGCCTGCTTGGGTTGAAAGATCAGCGTGTTGCATTCACGCATCCTAAATATGATTTGGAAATAAATGAAAAATCGCCTGTTTACATGAAAACAGGGGCTTTTGATGCCTATAAGATAAAGTGGCCTGTCGTAGGAGACGTTGTCGCGGAGGGCCTCATGCTGGTTCCCAACCTTTTAACTTTCCGGCAAACTGAAATAAGAGTGACACCTAAATTCACAGGTGATTACAAAGAGCGTGCACCACACGATTCCTTCTTCACCGCAGCGCATGTCATAGCTCTTCCTGATGCAGATCAGACACCAGAACAACTTGCTGGACTGGTAGGGGGCATCGCACCCGAAAGCCAGTTTGCCAGACGTTTGGCCGAATCTGGATGCCGGGTCATCATACCCGATTTAATTTCTCGAAAAATGACACGCAGACAATCCGATTATGGTGGATGGGGCTCGGAATTGTCACACCGCGAGTATCTGTATCGCTCAGCTTATGAAATGGGTCGTCACATTGCTGGCTACGAAGTGCAGACCGTGTTGAGTTTGGTTGACTGGATTGAGGCTCACCAAGGCCCTGAACGTCGCAGCATCGGCGTTATGGGATATGGTGAAGGTGGAATGATTGCCCTCTATGCTGGTGCCCTTGACGCCAGAATCAACGCCGTGGGAGTCAGTGGTTATTTTGGTCCACGGGAAAACATCTGGAAACAGCCCATTTCGAGAAACGTTTTTGGTCTGCTAGAACAATTTGGAGATGCAGAACTTGCCACACTCATCGTGCCACGTTCACTGGTCATTGAAGCAGCCCCAGGGCCAGTCGCAGACCTTCCAGGAAAAGGCGGAGCTCCCGCAAAACTTGCCGGTCCAGATCCGGGGGAAGTCTACACTGAAGTACAGAGGGCGCGCCAGCTCCTCGCCTCTTATGTTGATGAAATCCCCATCCGGCTCATTCTCGGAAGCGGATTACCTTTTGGCAGCGAACCCGCTTTAGAAGTTTTTCTTGATAATCTCAGACTCGGGTTAAAACCTGGCCCCAACAAGCCCATTACCCCTTCCATTCCAGATACGACTGCGTTTGAATCCCGTCAGCAAAGACTCATCGCGGCATGGGATAGACATACGCAACAGACGCTCTTAAGGAGTCCATATACCAGGAAGGAATTCATGAAATCTCTGGACACTTCCTCTATCAGCTCCTTTGAGAAAACGATTGAACCTTACCGGGACCTTTATCGAGATGAAATCATTGGCCACTTCAATGATCCTTTGCTCCCGATGAATCCACGCACACGACAAACATACGAAGGTGAGAACTGGACAGGCTACGAGGTCGTACTGGATGTATTTGAAGATGTGATTGCCTACGGTATCCTGTGCTTACCCAACGACCTCAAGAAAGGAGAAAAGCGTCCTGTGGTAGTTTGTCAACACGGATTGGAAGGACGGCCGAAAGATATCGTGCAAGGCGACCATCAGGCCTACCACGATTTCGCATCCAAACTCGCATCTCAGGGTTTTATTACATTTTCGCCGCAAAATCTTTACATTTTTCAAGATAGATTCAGGTCTTTGCAGCGCAAAGCGTACCCGTTGAAAAAAACTCTTTTTTCGATCATTGTTCCTCAGCATCAGCAGATCCTAAATTGGTTGAAAACATTACCGAATGTTGATGCCGACCGCATGGCATTTTACGGATTGTCCTATGGAGGGAAATCAGCAATGAGGATCCCAGCTCTCGTGAAAGATTATTGCCTGTCCATCTGCTCTGCTGATTTCAATGACTGGGTATGGAAAAATGCATCTACTGTGACCCCTTACAGCTATGTATGGTCGGGCGAATATGAGATTTTTGAATTTAATCTGGGCGGTACCTTTAATTATTCGGAGATGGCAACCCTTATCGCACCGCGTCCATTCATGGTTGAACGCGGCCACTTTGATGGAGTAGCCCCAGATGAACGTGTCGCTTATGAATTTGCCAAAGTCAGGCACCTCTACCAGGCAAAATTAGGAATGGGAGATCGTTGTGAAATCGAGTGGTTTCCCGGACCTCATACCATCAATGGCAAAGGAACCTTTGAATTTCTGCACAAGCACTTGAACTGGCCGCTTCCTCAAAATTGATGAATTGCACCTCCATTTTGAACCTAAAAATGGATACACCTTGTTAAAGCAGTTTCATTAACTTGACCTTATCTTGAAAGTCGCCTTTGGTGCTGCATGCTCCAGAGGCTCAAGGCTGGTCATGGGCTATCTGAGTCAACGCTTACGTTTTTTCTTGAACCGCTTCCATCTGTCATGCACCCAGAACCAATTCAGAGGATCCTTGTAAATGGCCTTTTCGAAGGCAGTATTCACATCTCCAGTCACCTCTTCAACCGATCGTTTGGAACCGTTTGAAAACGTTGGTATCTCCTTTTCAAACTCAACAACCCATTTTGCAGGGCCAGTGCGGTAACATATCCCTGTGGCCAGGCGACAATGGTAACGTTGTGAAAAAACAGCAGGTGCCGTCGAGCAGAGGCATTTATCGCCAAGAAAATCCATAAGCATCCCACTTCCAGCAGACTGGTCAGCAAGCAAGCCAAGCACAACAGAACCATCGGTCATGAGTTTCCTCAAAGCCTTTACTTCTTTGCGGCGATCAAAAAAACGAACACCTGAACTGGCTCGAAGTTCATGCAGAAGCCGATTCAATCCTGGCTGATTCAATCCACGGTAGGTTGCTGCCCCAACGCGTCCGTTGAGACTGCTCAGACTGCGCGCATAAAGTTCAAAATTGCCAAAATGACCAATGGCAATGATCCAGCCATTTTTCCATTCAGCAGGGGAATCCGGTGTCACGGGCTTTTCAAAAAGATCGATGCCTCTGAATTCGATATGCTTTTCCAATGCTTCGGGACTCATGCCAGATGTTTTTACTGCAGAAAGATAATTCTCTCCCAAACGTTGAAAGTGTTGTTTGGCCATTTTGAAAGAATCTCCCTCTCTGCCCGTATGCTTGAGAAAGCAATCCAACTGACCGACAGCGACTCTTTGATGACGCCAATCCAAGTAAAAAGCCAGCAGTCCAGCCATACGCCCAGTCCACGCTACAAATCTCAAGGGGAAAAGCTGAACAACCCAAACAAATATTCGGCCAGTTACGTATAGCAAATGGTTGAGCAATCGATCCATGAGTTAATGAAAACAAATTTTCTTGACGCAATCCCGAAAATCATTGGCACCCTTCATGATTTTAATTTCCACTCGCATGAAATAAATCGGAAGATCTCGACGGTCAAGCTTTGGAAATCGCACAGCATCTTTTTGGGTAGTTATCAGCATTTCAGCCTTGCGGCGCACACCACGATTAATCACATCCAGCACCTCTTGCTGACTGTATCGATGATGATCAGCAAAACGACGCTGGTAGACCACTTGATTTCCCAGGCGAATCAGGCTCTGTTCGAAACTTTCAGGTTGGGCAATACCACTGATGGTTGCCAAGCGTCTATGCCTCACAAATTCCAAAGGCAACTGTTCCCCCGTAAAAAGATCTTCAAAAAAAAGTGGATTATGTACACATTCAATCACCCCTGCCTTGGGGTTTAATTCTTGGATTTGTTTCCTTAGTTGATTCGTGGGTCCATCTATTTTCGTGATGAAAATAGTTTGAGCCCGCGCCAGATGAGAAGTTGGTTCGCGCAGGGTACCTCTGGGAAGTAAATTGCCATTTCCAAACGGATTCTGGTAATCAATCAAAACCACGTCGTGTCGTCTTCCCTTGAGTTTCCAATATTGAAATCCGTCGTCAAGCAAGAGGGTATCACAACCAAACTTTTCAATCGCATAACGTCCGCTTTTCACACGATCCTTGTCCACCAGAACTACTACATCACGGAGGTTCGCAGCAAGCATGTAAGGTTCATCCCCAGATGTTTCCGAATCTAAAAGCAAAGCTTCGCCATTGGAGACAACTTTGGGCGGCGTGATATCTTGTCGCAGGAGTATCTTGTTGAGCAATCGTTCATGAAATGGACGAGGTTTGGAGCGATAACCCCGCGAAAGAATGGCTACCTTCCTTCCAGCATCCTGCAGTTCTCTGGCAAATTTTTCAACCACTGGAGTTTTTCCTGTGCCACCTACGGTCAGATTCCCAATGGCAATAACCTGCACTCCCAGAGTGGAATCCCTGAGGATGCGCACAGCATAGAGTGCGTGACGGAGCTTGATAATAACCTTAAAGACCATGGACAAACAGAACAGACCACCACGAATGAGCGTTGCCTTACGATCACGACGATGGCCGGAGATGACCTCCAACACCAACGTCTCAATCGCTTCTGTCCATTCCCTGATTAATAACCGCATCCGGACGCCACTCTGCCAAAGCCCGTCGAGAAGGGCAAGCTGTCTGGCGTAAGTTATTTAATTTACCATCAATCGATTGTTCCAGGATGCATGCAGAGGCTTGGTAAAGATGGGATTACCGCTAGGCCTGGAGTTGCTTTCACCTTTCTGGAAGAGTGATTTGTAAAAAGTATGCCTGTAGTATCATGAGGGCAATTTTCACGGTTTGACCACCCAAAATCCAGACTCAACTAATAACAATGAAAGACTCACTTAAGCTTTTCAAAGAGCTGGTAAAAACCCACTGCAGCCATCAGAAAACTCGAAACCCACAACAAGACTACCCAGAACTTGCCGGGTAAAAGTGCCGCATGCGTTTGATAATAATGGAAGTAGATTGCCGCAAAACACAGAAAGGGCAGGATCAATGCCTGAGCTAGAGCGCCGATGAATACCAATGTCAGCGGTTTGCCAACGGACACGTAAAAAATGAAGTACAGCGTGGGAATCAAGACGCAAGCCCGCTTTGTCAAGGTGGCTCTATCAATCCCCTTGCCCTTTGCGTGCTTTGTAAAAAGAAGCCAAAGATCCGCGGAGAGACGCGCATTGGAGGCTGTTGAAATGAAGACAGTGGAGTATAGAACGGCCAAGGCTCCAACGAGAAAAATCCACAGCCCGGGTATGCCGAAGGACTCTCGATACAAATTAGAAAGCGTGGGGATCAGATCATCGTTCGTCACTTCCAATCCCTTTCCATGGAGTATCGCAGCCCCAAGCAAATAGAAAGCCACAGTTGCACCTGTGTAAATGACCATGGAAATCCATGCATCCCATCTCAACACATTCATCCACCCCTGAGCTCGCGATTCCCATTCAGGGGTATCTTCTTTGGGGCCGACATAGCGCGCATAACCTTTTTCCAAACACCAGTAAGGGTAATAAATCAGTTCAGCTGCCCCGACCCCAATGACGCCGAAGGCTGCAAAAGCAGTCGTAAACTTATCTGGCAGTTCAAACTTCAATCCCTCGGCAATCTGCCCCGCAGTGATCCCATATTCTGTGGTGTAAAGTGAGAAGACTGCAAAGATGGTAAAAAGGGTGAAAGCGGCCACCATCGTGGTGGAGAAGCGTTCAATGAAACGATATCTCCCCACAATTAATAAGGCTGCACAAGAGCCAGTAATCAGCAATGCCCATCCGATATTCAATAAATTTTGCCACTGTGCACCTATTGCCTCGGCAGAGAGTCCGTTCTGAGCATCCACATACCATGCCGGGGGTACGGATATCGCTGGGGCTCCCGTTTGAAAGACGCCCGCTATACCGCCCACCATCCCTGACACCTGAAAGAAGGTCGCAATGAACATGATGATCCAACACCAGACCAGCCATGACCCTTCCGCCCTTAGAT
>JBDQII010000164.1:0-9817 GCA_040264395.1 Verrucomicrobiota bacterium | reverse complement strand
GAAATCTGCCGAGGTTTTCACCAGACCGGTTCCGAAACATTGTTGCCAAAAACGGTTGACCGCAACCCTTGCGGTGAGGGGATTGTATGGAGCAACAACCCAGTTCGCCAAATCCATGCGTGATTTGATGTCACCCTTAGACTGAAGCGGAGGGAGGAACCCGGGTGTGTTTCTTTGCACAGGTTCGCCCGGTTGATCATATACGCCCCGTTTCAAGATATGTGCCTGAAGAGGTTCCCGGCGTTCCTTCATGACGAGGGCAGCCGGTACAGCCATCTGTACTTCGTCACGAGCTTTTTTAAGTTGCTCTAAATCTTTCTTGAGAGAGGCTTGAAGGGCTTTGTCGTCTTCACTCAATGAATCCTCCCCCCCTTTTTCGGGAGATAACTCTTTGAGTCTCGGTTCAAGCTTCTTGATTTCTTTGTTCAATGCGTAGAGCTGGTCCTTCTGGTGAGGGCTTGGCATTTCGATGTAAGGCTTCTGCAAACCTCGCTTGAAATCGAGCCCGCTTCGGCCACCTGTCTCAGGTTTGCCATCAAAGTTGTTGAAAAAAGCAAAAAGCTGATAGAAATCCTTGGTGGTGACCGGGTCATACTTGTGATCGTGGCAACTCGCGCACTGTAAGGTCAAACCCATGAAAGCAGTGCCAAATGCAGTAACTCGATCCACGACGTTGCGCGTGAAACTCTCCTCAGGCAGCGCTGTGCCGACATCAATGATCAAATGGAGGCGATTGAACCCGGAGGCGATTAATTGATCCTGAGTGGGTGAATCATACAAGTCACCTGCAAGCTGGTAGCGGACAAAGTCGTCGTAGCCCAAATTGTCGTTGAAAGAGCGAATCACCCAATCTCGATACGGGGTGACTTCTCGATAATGATCGTGGTGCAAGCCATTCGTGTCTGCAAATCGAACCAGATCCAACCAATACTTTGCCATATGTTCTCCATAACGAGGACTGCCCAGAAGTCGATCCACCAAGTCGGCGTATGCGGTATCTGATTGATCATTCAAGAAGGTATGGATGTCTTCCGGGGTGGGGGGAAGCCCGGTGAGGTCCAAAGTGACACGACGAATCAAGGTTCGCTTGGAGGCTCTGTTGCTGGGCTCCAAGCCGCCTTCTTCCAATCTTTTGAGAATGAAACGGTCAATAGCATTGCGGCCCCAGTTAGCAGATCGGATGGTCGGGGCTTCTTTTGTTTTGGGACTATCGAATGCCCAGAATTTCTCGTATTTTGCACCATTCAGGATCCATTGTTTAAAGGCGGCCTTTTCTTCTTCCGTCAGCGCCTCCAGTTTGGAATCCGGTGGAGGCATCACATCGTCTTCATCATCCGTCGTGATACGATACCACAATTCACTCTTTTCCAAGTTGCCAGGCAAGAGTGATTGATATCCATCATGATTGTTGAAAGGGCCATCCTCCGCATCCGGCTGATCCAATCGAAGATCGCCCTTGCGATGCTCCTGATCAGGACCGTGACATTGAAAACATTTCTTGGAAAGAACAGGAGAAATATCACGGCTGAAAGTAGCCTGTTGATCTGCAGCCCAACTTATTTGAAGTGAGCTCAAAAGCAACAGAGACACCATGGCTAAAGAGGGAAAATGCACTTTTCTGGTCATTTGATCGTCTGGGTTCAATAAATTGAGATTACGCTCTTTATTATGGAAATTCGTCGACTGAACAAAATCTAAATAAAGAAGATGCACGAGGCAAGTACACAACCCCGACTCTTACATTCGTGCTTGTTTCATCTGCTGCCGGTCCGTATCGATGAGGGCTAACCTTTGTATTGCTGGAAAACGGATCGTTCACGATCTGATTTGCTGAAATTTTTCCCGCAATAATAGATATTTGGCGATCATCCCAGCCTAAAGATACTTTAACAGAATCGCTGGAGGTCAACCTAAAGTTTTGATCAGCCAAGCCTTCATGTGTCTTCTGCCGGAAAATCAGCCATAATGGACCATTTAAGTTATTTCCGCTGTCAGATCGAATTCGATGATAAAAGAAGAACCCTTACCCTCTTCACTTTCTACTAAAATCTTGCCCCCCATAGCCTCTACCAGGCTTTTACTCATGGGTAAACCTAGACCCGTACCTGAAATTTCGGATTGTTCGCATTCCATGTCCAGACGATCGAAGGGTGAAAACAGCCGATGCATCTTGCCCTTTGGGATGCCCAAGCCAGTATCGATGACCGAGATTCGAAGCCACTTCTCATTTGTTATTTCGGTTCTGAAAGTCAGATTCCCACCAACGCGATTGTATTTGATACCATTGGAAGCCAGATTCCATAAAATCTGACGAAGGCGCTTACGGTCAGTTTTCCACTCCAGTTTTTCATCCACTTTATTATCGAGGTAAACTGAGATTTTTCTCTCATCAGACATGGGGGCAACAAGACTGATGATTTCGTTCAGCAATTCGTTGATATTTATCAAAGCAAAGGAAAAATTGACTGAGCCGCTCTCGATTCTAGAAATGTCTAGCATGTCATTAATCAGGTCCAGTAAATGTTTTCCTGATTTATGGATCAGATTAACATTCTTCTCAGCACGTTCGGCTAGATTTGACATCTGCAGCAGTTTGGCAAATCCAATGATACCATTAAGAGGGGTGCGCAATTCGTGACTGACACGTGAGAGAAATTCACTTTTTGCATGGTTAGCTGCCATAGCGGAATCACGCGCCTCCTCCAGATCCTGGGTGCGCTCCTGAACTCGGAGCTCCAATTCTTCGTTTAGTTTATGCAGTTCCTCGTCGGCAAGCCTTCGATCAGTAATGTCACGGCAGATTCCCTGGGTCCCGATCAATGTGCCCTCAAGATGAACCGCATTGAAACTACCTTCCACGAATCTGGTCTCCCCGTCTTTGCGAATCCACCGGAACTCATAATGATGATCGAACTTCTCGCCAGCAACGCGTCTTGCATTGTTTTTAAGCAGGCGCGGGAGATCCTCGGGGTGAACCAGCTTTTCAAGCAAGTTGACACCTTCCATTTCCTTGCGAGTGTAGCCGGTTAACCTTTCAAACGCTTTATTGCAGAGCGAGAGTTGCATGGAGGAGTCACATAAGGCGAATCCCTCACTTATGTAATCAAGCAAAGTACGGAACCTTTTCTCGCTCTGCTTTAGCAACTGATTGGCGGTTTCTAGTTTCCGGGTTCGTTCTCTGACCCGTTCTTCCAACTCGCTGTTGACGCGTTCGAGTTTTTTGCGTGCGTCATTCAATCCCAGCGTACGCGCTTCTACTACTGTTTCGAGTTCTTCATTCAGCTGGCGAAGCTCGTGCCTGGTTGCTTCCCGTTCCGTGATGTCCTGCACGGTTCCAACTGTTCTTAGCGGGTTGCCTTGCGAATCATAAATCGTGTGACCATACTCCTCGACATGTTTAATACGTCCATCTCTCATGAGGAGTCTGTGAATGATCTTATAAGCTTTGCGGTTTTTGACAGAGTTCAGATAAAGTTTGTTGACGGCATCGCGATCCTCAGGATGAACAGCCTCAAGAAAGCCTTCATAAGAAGCCTCAAACTTCTGTGGATCAATTTCAAAAATGGAGAATATTTGAGGAGACCAGCGGAGTTCTTTGGTTATCAGATTTAATTCCCAATCTCCTACACTGACGAGTTCTTGGACCTCACTCAAGCGGTCTTCAATGGTAATTAATGCGCTCGGTGCTTGTTTACGCTCATGGATATCCCTTAAGTGCCCAGCAAAATAAACGGGTGTCCCCTTATTATCCCAAGCAGCCTGACCCCGAGCCTCGAGCCAATGGTATGTAGCATCTTTGCTGCGAAACCGAAAATCGACTTTAAAGGGGGTGCGATGCTTCCAGTGTCTTAATGCTGCAGCTTTGACTTCACGGGTATCTTTGGGGTGGACTTGTGACAAAAACCAATGAAGTGAATCATTCGTGTTGATAATGCTATCAAAAGGGTAACCCAGAAGGGAGCAAGTGTTACTGGAGACAGTGGTCTTCCCTGAGGTCAAGTCAGTCTGCCAAACGGCATCCAAAGCCGTCTTGTTGGCTAATTCAAATGGATCCTCTTTTGCAGAAGCTGATCGTTTAATTTTCGGCTTACTTTCTCGTGACATCGTATATTCGTAACTCAGGCCAGACTTTAATCATTAAAATCAAAATTGAAATAAGCAAATTCTTCAAATGGACGTCGAAATGTCAATTACACAAATGATGAAAACAACTTATGATGTTGACTCCTGGCATGTTCAGGCGATGCGTTTGGCCATCCTGCAGGCTATCCCAAAAAAGCCTTAGATGCCCTACTAAGATGATGACTTTATGGCTGGAGCAGTCTGGGTAGTGCAATTTCGCTGATAAACCGGTATGCAACCATCACAGGAAGTGAAAGCAAAAACACACCATAAGTAATGCTGCCTTATTGCAAAATCTGAAATGTCCAATGTGCCTAATGATTTTATTTTGAACTTCCGACTGATCGCCTTGCTTTTTATCGCTTTCAATGTTCCCCAATATAGGTTGATGAGAGAAGCTACGTATCTTTGTAATTCCCTGCGTTCGGAGAATAAAAACTTCAGTGCTCTTTAAATTAAAGATTAGGTGTGACAACCTTCTATGAAGTGAAGATGATCAGATTCTATGAATCATATCTGGATACATCAGTCATACTTATCAGGGAGGTTATTTATCATATGTTTGATTCATCTTATTTTTGAGGGTGTTTTTGTGATTCAAGGCGATGTCAGTTCTCCCAATTTTATTATCCTGATGACTGATGATCAAAGCTGGGTCGGCACATCGCTGAAAATGAATCCTGATGATGCGCGAACCCGGAGTGATTTTTTTCTGACACCGAATGTCGAGCGTTTGGCTGAAACAGGCATGCGCTTCAGCAGGGGATACGCTCCTGCACCTTTTTGCTGTCCTACCCGGCGAAGTTTGCTCATTGGTCAAACTCCGGCCCGTCACATCTATCAAAAGGATCAAAGGAATTGGACTACGCGCTACCGAGAACAACTCAGCCTGCCGCAAATGTTGAAACAAGCGGACCCTGAATACCGCACTGCTCATTTTGGAAAGTGGGATATGCGTTTTGACCATGTAAGTCCGGAAGCCATGGGGTATGACGTGAGTGACGGTGATACCAGTAATGAAACAGGGGGAGGCAAGGGGTCCGGTGGTCCAGCTGCCCAGGGGGATCCAAAGCAGATATTCGGAATTACCCAGAGAACATGTGAATTCATGGAGCAACAGCAAAGGTCAGGGAATCCCTTTTTCGTGCAGGTATCCCATTATGCCGTGCATCTGGACATTTACTATCGTGATCAAACGCTGGCAAAAGTTGAAAAATTGAAAACTGGTCAGAAACACTCGATGCCGGCTTTCGCTGCAATGACTCATGATATGGATCAGGGGATTGGTATCCTGATGGAAAAAATTCATTCATTGGGTCTAGAGGATTCCACTTATATTTTCTTTCTCTCGGACAATGGTGGACGCAACACCTTGCCTGGAGAGCCCGTTAGAAATCTGCCCCGAAATTTCCCGCTTCGAGATGGAAAAGGGTCTGTCTATGAAGGGGGGATTCGAGTTCCTTTCATCATCAACGGACCTGGTGTTCAAGGTGGGGGCGTGAGTCATGTGCCAGTGACCGGATTGGATATTTTTCCGACGATGGCCTCCTTGGTTGGCTATAAACCCGAGCTGCCGAAAGCTCTCGATGGGGGGGATTTGACCTCGATCATGATGAATCGTGGAAAGGGGATCGTTTCTCGAGGTCAACCCTTTTTGTTTTTCCATCAAGCTGTAGCCCGTTCGCCTGAAACAGCACTGATAATGGGGGATTACAAACTGGTCAAAACCTGGAACAAAAATCAATTGGAACTGTTTAATATTTCCACAGATCTGGAGGAAGCAAAGGATCTCTCGGTTCGTTACGCCGGCAAGGTTGAGAAAATGCACCATTTGATGGTGAACTTTCTTGCCAACATCGATGCAGAGACTCGAAAAACCGGAACCAAAAGCGAAGTTTTTGAAAATGCAAAGCCGAAGTTCTAAGGTTACGGAGATTCAGGTGTTGGGAGTTTCATCTCGAGTGGTAGCTTTTTGTCAGAGCCACCGTGCCACTCAGCCGCAACGCAAATGACTGTTAGTTTGAGGCAGGCGTTGCCTTTCGAAATACTCACTGGCCCTTGATAGCAGTCCCCACCTTATCCTTTGATTCAGCCTGTCTGAATTGCTGCCTGAGGATCCCTTGATTTCTATGAAATTTGGCGGATGAGTCCTCTGAGGACTTTACCCGGGCCCATTTCCTCAAAGGCCGGGTTGGGTTGCTGTTTGAGATATTGAATGGTTTCAACCCAGCGCACAGGCGATGTGATCTGCTGAGCGAGCAGCCCGGCAACGCCATCCCTTGGGTAAGGAGTGGCTTCGACATTGGAAATAACCGGGATCGTCGGCGAACCAAAGGTGAACGACTTCAGGAACGTTTCAAATTCTTTGCGAGCGGGTTCCATGAAAGGAGAATGAAAAGCACCGCTCACATTCAGCGGGATATAACGTTTTGCTCCAGCTGATTCAAAGGCTGATTTGATCTCCAGAATGCCTTCTTTGCTACCGGTCAAAACCGTTTGTTGCGGGCCGTTCAGGTTGGCAACGCTTACTTCCCTGCTACCGCTGTTCTGAATGACTTCCCGGATTTGTTGGATGTTCATTCCCAAAACAGCCGCCATGCCGCCCCCCTTGGCTTCTGCCATGAGAGCCCCACGTTTTTGAACGAGTGTAAGACCGGTCTCGAAATCAAATACTCCAGCCGCTAACAAAGCGTTATACTCACCCAAGCTATGTCCAGCCACAAAATCAGGCTGACGATGGGTATCTTGTTTGTTTTTCAGGTAAGTCAGTGCATTGACGGTGTAAAGTGCGGGTTGCGTGAACTGCGTCAGATTCAACTGTTCATCGCTATCTTCAAGGCAAAGTGACCGTATAGAATACCCCAACACCTTGTCCGCCGCAGCCGTGATGTCCGGAAATTGCTCAAACAAACCTTCTCCCATACCTTTCTTTTGGGAACCTTGGCCAGGGAAAACGTGCATTAAAGTCGAAGTCTCGCTCATGCTTTTACCCTATAATTTCCTGAATCACCTGTCCACCAAACTGACTCAGTTGTTTGAATCTTCCCGCGTGGTAGTAAGTTAGTTGATTGTCATCCAAACCTAGAAGATGAAGCAAGGTGACATGTATGTCCCTGATATGATGGACATTCTCGACGGCTTCTGCGCCGATTTCATCGGTGGCTCCTATGGTGTGACCTGCCTTGGTTCCACCTCCTGCAAACCACATGGCCATGGCCTTTGCATTATGATCACGGCCATAGGATTTTCCGCCGCCTCGAATGCCGTTATCGGGCGTCCGTCCAAATTCACCACAGAAAAAGACAAGTGTTTCGTCCAGTAGACCTCGATTTTTCAGATCCTTCAGCAGGGCTGCAATGGGGCGATCCACCGAATGGATGAGGTTGCCATGTGCTCTTTCAATATAATCGTGGCTATCCCAGTTACCTGCATAGGCCTGAACGAATCGAACACCTTTTTCAACAAGCCTTCGAGCCAGAAGGCATTTTCGGCCGAAGGAATCTGTGTTGGCCTGCCCGATCCCATACATTTCCAATGTGCGCTGGTTTTCGCCCTTCAGGTCCAGGACCTCAGGTACCTCTGACTGCATGCGGAATGCCAGTTCATATGATTCCATGCGAGCTTCGAGTTCACTTCGAGCGGATCTTTGCTCAAGATGCTTTTGGTTGAGTTTGCCCAATAAATCAAGATTGTTTCGTTGACGTTGTTGGGATACCCCTACCGGTGGGTTTAAATCAAGAATAGGGCTTCCTTTTGCTCTGAAAGGTGTGCCTTGGAATTGTGCCGGAAGGAATCCATTTGACCAATTGGCAGGTCCGCCTTGAGGGTAACTGGTTCTGGGAAGCACAACAAATCCGGGTAAATTCTGGTTCAATGATCCTAGCCCATATGTCATCCATGCACCAATGGCCGGATCTCCGCCGAACTGGTTCCCTGTGTTGACATGAAAGCATGCCGTTGGATGGTTGACCGATTCCACTTGTGCGCCACGAAAAAAGCACATGTCATCCACACAATCTTTCAAGTGTGTCCACTGACAACAAATATCAGATCCATTTTGTCCTGCCTTTATGAACTCGAACGGACTTTTTACAAAGTAACGTTTACCCGATGACATGGCGCTTTCCATCTCGCCCGAACGAGAGAATTCCTGCAGGTGTCGTTTGGTTAATTCGAGTTTTGGATCAAAGGTATCTATATGAGAAGGCCCCCCTTCCATCATCAAAAAAATGCATCGTTTGGCTCGGGTCCTGTGATGAGGTGTGCCTTTTGGGGAGTCCAAGCCTTTCAGCATGGATGTGAAAGCCACCGATCCAAGTCCGGCACCCAATCCGTAAAGGAATTCCCGACGGTTTGGTTGAGTGATGATGCGAGTGTCTTTCATGGAAGGGATAGTGTATGAGTTTTTACATGAAGGTGACTAATCGAGATAGGCAAACTCATTGAGGTTGAAAAGCACCAGACAGACTTGTGCGAGCCCCCGGGTGCGTGCGTTTGTTTGGGCGGGTTGAAGATCAGGCATGTAGTTTTTATAGGCTGGCATGATTTCAATGAAGTCATAGGGTTGTCCTGTTTTTTCCGCCATGACCGTCCGCTTGATTTCAGTTGGGAAATCGGGTTTTGTGTATAGCTTTTCTTTTTCTTCGCTCGTTGCATCTTTCCAGTGTGTGAGACAGATATCGACTTCATCTGGTAAAGGTAAGCGACCTAAAGCCAGTGAAAATGCACGCCGGACAATCGCTTCAGGATTCTTTTTTTCCCGGAGTAATCTAGCGGCAAATGCCAAGGCGCGGTCGTGTATTTCCGCTGCATTGAACAAAGTCAATGCCTGGGGAGCGACTGTCGAGGTCGCGCGTAATTCACAGGATTTATCTGGACCGGGTTGGTTGAAGGTTTCCAAAAATGGATCACGCAGGCCACGTAATTTTTCTGCATAGACGCTGCGACGGTTCCGAAGTGAGGGAAGGGGATCGGGTTCATATACCGATGCCGTCCCTCCCATGATCTGACGGGGCTGGACGGCGACTTCCTGATTGAGATCTGGACGACAGGGGATACCTCCAACTCGACGGTTGAGCTCCCCGCTTGCGCTCAACATGGAGTCACGTAGTTCTTCGGCAGTGAGCCTTCTTGGCGTGAATGCCGCGTAAAGTTGCCCTTCAGGATCTTTTGAAACCATTCGTTCCGGTGATGGGTGGCGGGTGCTTCGTCGGTAAGCAGATGAGCTAAGAATGAGTTCGTTGAGTTTTTTTACTGACCGATCATGCTTCAAGAACCAGTCTGCGAGGAAATCAAGCAGAGCAGGGTGGGATGGTAAACTGCCTGTGGCTCCAAAGTTATTTGGATTTCCAGCAATGCCCCTGCCAAAATGCCAGGACCATACGCGGTTGACCATGACTCGTGCTGTTAAAGGGTTTTGAGGATTGGTGATCCAGTCTGCAAGTGCTTTTCTTCTTTTTCCGCGGGGCTCCGGGAATATCAATGGTTCCATTTTCCCGAGGAATGTAGCAACACTCAAGGCGCCTGGATCAACAGGCTTACCATCCGCAAATACGTTGCCTCCTGTCAAAATGGTGTCCTTTTTGATGTAACCCTTGGCCCAGGGATCTTTGGGTGGACGAATGCGGCTGCTGACATTATTGTGTTCAATCGTCTTTCCCGTATGCACTGAGAATGCGATGGGAAGGACTTTTTC
>JBDQII010000163.1:0-9836 GCA_040264395.1 Verrucomicrobiota bacterium | reverse complement strand
CGGTATGGTTACTTAATAAATTCAAGACCTCCTGCTGATACCGCAAGGTCAGCGTTGCAATCATTTCCCTGAGGAGTGCCTTCTGAGCGGTCGGAGTATCGGCAATCATGGCTTTTCGCAAAACGACAATTGACGCATCCAATTTGCCCGAATACTTCAGGAATTCGGCCAGCCGTGCAGGCAGATTTGATTCGTCCAATTTTGATAATGCTTTGGCTGCGGCAATAGAAACCGACGTGTCGGAAACCGCCCCAACGATCCATTCCCTGAGATTGGGTATGTATTGGGGCAATCGAAGCTCTCCAACGAGTTGTGCAGCGGTTACAAGGCGCTTGCCTTCTTCATTTGGAGATGATTCAGGAAAGGGAATCACTTCTGGCTTGAACCGGCCTAGCGCAAGCCATGCATAAGCGGCCCCTTCATCAGTATCAACGATTTCCAGAAAAACATTCCTGCCAGTGAATTCGAGCAAGTCCCAGGTGCAGGGTTGAGCGGTGTCATTCCTGGGGGCGTATGCCTGCTGCAATACCTCTCCGGATATTGAATCAACAAGCCTGAGTCCATTCTTCTTTTGACGGGGTTTGTCCGGATAACCATCGTGTCCGGCAATATAAAAACTCATTTGCTCAGGACACTTGAAGGGGGGAGATCTGAGTATGCCAGTATAGGATTCGCCTCCAGCAGGAAGACTACAGATAAATGTCGCATCACGATTCCCGTCGGCTGATGACCTTACTTGCAAAAACCAGGGGTTGGGAGTGTTTTTCAATCCTTCAATGGGATGATGGGACCAAGTTTCTCCACTTGACATAGTTTCTTGCATGATCCGCCTCAACATTTGGCTTCCCCAATTTCGAATTGAAGGTGACATGTCCTCACCTCGCTCGAGCAACCCCTGTCTAACTGATTGAAAAAGTTCCAGTTGTAATTCCGATTTATTCGGGAATTTGCGAGGTGCCAAATTCGCCAGATTATTCAATTGTTCTCTGGAAGCATACCGAGCCGCATGTCTGAAAAATTGTAAGAGGGAACCTTCTTTCATTTCATATTTCGAAGCCATCCAGACCAGAAAGTCACCGGCACCCTCAGCGCGAACAGCAAGAGCGACATCAGCTATGCGCTTGATTTCTATTTCACTGAATTCGTATCCCATGAGCCGTCCCCAGTCGTCCTGATCGCGCAGTTGATTACGCAGAGCCAACCGCATCCCATGAATCCATTGAGGATCATTGTCCGGTGTCGTTTCCCTGACTTTGATCAATGGACGTATGTGCTTGAAGTCCGTGTGAAGGCTGAGCGCGTTTGCCGCCGCTCGCTGCACATTAGGATGATCATCATGCAGTGCAAGGAGAACCCAGTTTTGCTGAGTCTTGTTCCAATCCTTGCGTTCCGCAAGCAGATGCATGGCATGGGTTCGAACCTCCATGGCTTCATCATGCACCACGTCCCCAAGGATGGCATCGTTCAGTAAACTTGAGCGCTCCGCAATCCATAATGCATGTACTCGCTGTTTCCAGTTTTCAAGGTCACCTCGTTTCAGTAGCCGGCGTATGTGTCTGACCAGCTGTTCGTCTTCCGAATCCACTACATAGTGTGTAGCCAACATTCTTCGGGTGATGTTGGCGTGTCCCAACTCGGCAATAATATGAGCATGATCCATTTGACTGAAGTTCGGTAACCCATGCCCTCTGCTTGACCTGCCTGGCCCTCCTTTGTATGTAAGTTTCCAAATGCGACCGCGCTCGCGATCTCTTCCCGGATGTTTCAACGGAACTTCATAATGCCCAATGATACGATTGTAAAAGTCGGCAATATACAGAGCTCCATCCGGCCCTAACTGCAAATCCACAGGACGAAACCATGGGTCGCTGGTTTTCAGAAGATCTGGCATCTCAATGGCCTTGCGGGATGAACCTGCAGCAAGAAGCGCGTCTCGATTCAACTTGCTGGTCATGACATTACCAATCAAAACATTCTCACGATATTCAAGAGGCCACTGATCATCATCATAAAAAACGATACCACAAATAGCAGTGGACTCATGGGAATGAGACATCAGCGTAGGAGCGAACCCCAATCCATCATGAGGTTTACCAAAGCTTGGGTAATAAGCGCCTCGTAGAAGCTGATAAACAGGAGCGCTGTGGCAGTCTGCTGTATAAAAATTCCCCAATGGATCCAAACACATGCCGAATGGATTGACCTGACCGAAAGTATGCTGTTCCACCCGGCTTCCATCCAAACGAATACGATACGTATTACCAGAATTCATGACCACTCTGGAACCGTCCGATCCTGTGATCGTTGTATCATTGTTGAATCCATGCGTAGCATACAACCAACCGTCGAACCCTCTGGTGAAAGAGGCATTCATACCGTGCGTGTCGCGTTCCCATCCTAATGGACCATAACGTTTTTCTCGTCTATCAGCCACTCCATCGCCGTCCGTGTCTTCATACCACCAGAGGTTCGGGATGCTCCAGACCAGTACTCCATTTTTGTATGGGTAAAGACCAATCGGAATGTTTAATCCATCAGCAAAGGTGGTGATCTTGTCATATGCACCATCGTTATTCGTGTCATTAAACACTTTGATACTGTCCCTGCCCTTCTGATTCAAGGGAGCGGGAAAAGGGTATTCCAAAGTATCTGTTACCCACAGTTGCCCTTTTGCGTCAAAGGCCATGTTCATGGGTTTGAAAATATCCGGCTCGGATGCCACCAGCTCGATTTCAAAGCCTGGTGGCAGTTCGAAAGTATCTTTCTCCTGAGCTGGGCTGGATGGTTCGGTTGTCCTCACCCCTGCGGCAAATGGATCAAGTTGTGAATTCCCCTGCCCAAGCAAATTGAAAACCCAGCTGATGTGCATGCACAGAAACAAACAACAAAAGTTGATTGCTAAAGATCGATCATGCCAGTTTTTCATAGGTATCGAGATTTTTGAAAGCGGAGAATTAATTTTCTCCACGGATTAGTTTGTTTGTTCCTGACGTTGTCATCGCCTGTGAACGCTTCAGTTTTTCCTGTCGCATTTCCTCTCGAATACCGGGCAAGTCATTGCGTTTTTTGTCAATGATCACTCCCATGATGATCGCAGCCAATAAAGTCAGCCCAAACAATGGCCAGTTCGTCTTGATAAATTGGGTCATAAATGTGCATGCAATAATAGCTGGTTGGGATCTGTTCTGACAAGAGCTTGTCCTGCATAATGGAGTTTTTGAAAATAAAGAACCTTTTCGCATGCATGATCAAGGTGGTTTCAGTCCCCTACTCAGGCATTCCCTGCATCCATTGTGGCCAAGTAGGTCTTTTATTGTAAACATCGAATTCACGATGCCATTTCAAACTCCACAAGGCCTTTAATCGAACAGGTCTCGCTGATCCATCGATGAATACGCTGTTCACAAAACCGCTGTGCCGGTTCATGGCAAATCTTCCCATTCCATGTTCGTGAGCGTCTTCTGACGTCGGTGGTCGGTGATTGCTCCCGTGATCATCAGGGTGGCCTCCCCATCTCCATCCCCCAAGAAAAAGAGGTATATTAGGCGTTTCGTAACCTGAAATGGAATGCTTTCTCCAGTTAGGTTTCACAGCATGCCCCCAAAGACGATCCATTCCCGAAGGAATGTTGTAGACCCAGTTATTAATGGCATAACTACTGCGAAACACCTCTGGAATGTCTGTATGCTCATTAAGGACATCCCAGGCAGCCAGAGAGCCTCGAGCGCCTTCCTCCTCACTTTTCACTGCGCGGGGACATACTCGAATTTTCTCCCCGCCTCCAAGGTAATACGGACGCAGTGGTTCGACCCATACGCCGGCGTCTGGAAACATGAAGTAATCATCATGATCCATCGTATACAGAGTGAAGTAGATGCCCCATTGTTTTAGGTTGGATAAACAATGTACGGACTTTGCTTTCATTTTCGCTTTTGACAGCGCTGGCAAAAGCATGCTTGCGAGAATGGCTATGATCGCGATGACTACCAGAAGCTCAATCAGAGTAAAACCGCGCTTTTCCATGCATTCATCTGCTCTTGAAAGATTCATCTCGAGGGAAGACATGGGGCGACGATATGACTATGGCCAGTGAAAAACAATCTCTGAGCAAAATAAATGGCATGTGAAAGCACTAGCTTCCAGGGGAAATAAATTTGGAATTGATCCCTTCAGTCTAACTGGTATTTTAGCCACTCACTTACCCAGCAATCAAACCTGCATCGTGGATGGTTGTTGGAGACCTTGGGGCAGTGATCAGCCTGAGGATGACCATTTTGGTAGCATAAAAATAATCCTAATAACTAGAAAGAAATTGCATGAGTAACACGAGTCCAAAATTGCACAATGCCATGTGGCCCGGCTTGGTGGGTAAAGGAACCGATGAAGGACAGGAACCACCTATCAGCCTCGAGAAAATGCTGGACCTTACCGCCACTGCGGAGGTTAACGGTCAAAAATTCGAAGGGATTGACTACTTTCTTTTCCTCCCTCATACAAACCCTGAGGCAACGGATGACGAATTAAAAAAAACCGCTGATCTAATTGCTGGTAAAGGCTTTAACGTAGGATCACTTGTCGCACCTGTTTGGCCCGGAACCATTGGAGACTCTGCCATGGGTAGTGACGAACAACAGGGTAAATTCCTGAGCGCTGTCAAAATGGCCTGTCGTGTTGCACGGATTTTCAATGAACATGGCGTGCGCAAATATGGTTGTATCCGCATTGATTCTGCGGAGTTCGGTGTAGCCAAATGGAAAGAAGATCCAACAAGCAACACGGCTAGAATTGTCGAAACGTTCAAAGAAGCCGCCAGGATTGCCGCCGACAATGGTGAGCGCCTCGCCGCTGAGGGTGAAATCTGCTGGGCAGGCATGCACTCGTGGAAAGACATGCTGGACCTGCTCGAAGGTGTAGGCATGCCTGAGTCGCTTGGTTTCCAGGCAGACCTGGCACACACCTATCTTTATACATTGGGATACAATGCACCCGAGCATGCATTGTTGAAGGAAGGACACGGTGAGGAAGAATTCTGGGCCGCGTATGAGCAAATGACCGATAAACTGCGCCCCTGGACCATTGATTTTCACGTGGCGCAGAATGACGGTGAAGTGCACGGTGCAGGATCCCATGATAAAACTGGCAAACATTGTCCGGCAGATGATCCAAACGGAAAACTGGACATCACTCGCTGCTCGAGCTACTGGCTGAAAGACTTCCAGGACCGAGGCATCAAGCATATTTGCTGGGATGGTTGTATGTTCCCGAATGCAACGTTGGAAGACCCAGCCACCTGGAACACCATCCTTGACGCGATGGTCAAAGTACGTGACGCACACGGCTGCTGATCGGAAACCGGAAATACAAAGAAAACCAAACATTTAAAATCAAGAAACAATGAGTGACAAAAAACCATTAAATATTGGGCTTGTGGGCTACGGCTTCATGGGGCGAACCCACTCTAACGGCTACAAACGAGTCAACGATTTTTTCAGTGATGTGCAGCATCGCCCCGTTCTCAAAGCAATTTGTGGCCGCACCGAAGCCAAGGCACAGGAGTTTGCCGATCAATGGGGATATGAATCTGTGGAAACGGATTGGAAAGCCCTGATAGCCAGAGATGACATTGATGCCATTGATATCTGCACCCCAAACGACACGCACGCCGAGATCGCAATTGCTGCGGCAGAAGCGGGCAAGATGATTCTCTGCGAAAAGCCTCTGGCTCGCACAGCGGCAGAATCCCTGCCCATGGTTGATGCCGTTGAAAAAGCCGGTGTGGCCAATACGGTCTGGTATAATTACCGCCGAGTCCCAGCCGTCACACTTGCCAAGCAAATCATCGATTCCGGCAAGCTTGGCAAGATATTCCACTACCGTGCCAACTTCCTTCAGGACTGGACCATCAATGCAGACCTACCACAAGGAGGTGCCGCACTCTGGCGACTGGATGCCCAGGCTGCTGGTTCAGGTGTGACAGGTGATCTTCTGGCACATTGCATAGACACTGCTGTCTGGTTGAATGGCGGAATCAAAGATGTATCCGCCATGACAGAGACCTTCATCAAGGAGCGGGTTCACCAGGATACAGGTGAAAAAATGCCAGTCACCATCGATGATGCCTGTGTCTTCCATTGCCATTTCAACAACGGCTCACTTGGGCTCTTTGAATCCACACGTTATGCGCGCGGTCACAAAGCTCTTTATACCCTCGAAATCAATGGTGAAAATGCATCCATACGTTGGGATCTGCATGATTTAAATCGCTTAGAGTACTTTGATTATTCGGACGAAGGCATAGTTCGTGGCTGGCGCAGTATTCATATTTCCGATGGAGATCAGCCTTACATGGGCAACTGGTGGGTTCCTGGGCTTTGTATCGGCTATGAACATACCTTTGTGCATCAAGTGGCAGACTTCCTGCGCAGTCTGGACAAAGGCGAGGTTTGTTCTCCAACCTTCCGTGAAGCGTTGGAAACTGCGAAAATTTGTGACGCAGTCCTGGATTCAGCCAAAAATCGTCGATGGGAGGATGTCTCCTGACCTGCAGTGAAGAAGTTTTGAATAAGTGACTTACTGAATCGTCCAACCAAGTAACATTGATATGATAAAAAAGATATTAAGCACAACGGCGGTCACTATGTTGGTATGCGGCCTGAATTTGAATGGTGCAGAGAAGGTTGATATCAGCAAACTTCCTGCGCCTTCCGATAAAAAAGTAGATTTCGTCAAAGATATCAAACCACTCTTTGAAAAATCGTGTTTCAACTGCCACGGAGTCAAGCCAAGGGCCAAAGGGAAGTATTTCATGAACAATCTTGCAAAAGCCATTGCAGGAGGCAGCAGTGACGAAAAAGCGATCATTGTGGGGAAAAGCGCAAAAAGCCCTTTAATCCATATGATTTCAGACCTTGTCGAAGAAATGGAAATGCCCCCCATAGACAAACGTGAAAAATATAAATCACTCACTAAAAAACAGATTGGTCTGGTGAGAGCATGGATTGATCAAGGCGCTAAGTGGCCTGCTGGAGTTGAGTTGCAAAAAGCAGCTGAATAGGAGCGCAAAATCATTTACAATTCATCACAAAGCCACCTTTTCCTGAAGGTGGCTTTTTTAATGCTCCGCGCTCACCAAACCTCATTGACCAACTGACGGGTTTAATCCCAAAAAATGTAAGAATGAAAATAAAAGAAAAAGAAGCAAAGGAGACGCTTGCAAAGTTGAATCCTCTAATGCTATTTTTCTCTTGGTTGCGCGAGTGGCGGAATTGGCAGACGCGCCAGATTTAGGATCTGGTGCCCTAGGGCGTGGAGGTTCAAGTCCTCTCTCGCGTACCACCTTCTTTACAAGTGTTTTACACACTTACCAAATATACCTGACAGGAGTATTACTTGTTTTAGGGGCCACTCGGTGCTGCTCTGAATTTAGTTTTCATTAGGATGCCACACCATTTTTTGGTGAATTTTGTCATCCATCTTGAATCCTAGATCTAACTGGTAAGTATTTTACTTACTTTTATTCTTTCACTTATTAATCAGGAATAACAGTCAGGCATAACATCTTTCGTTGTGTCAGCCGTAATATTAGTGTTTGAAGGTAGCCATTGAACTTGGGATTCTTGTGAGTAATTTGGCACACCAAACATCAACCCCGCTGTTTCTTGGCCCTCCGTTTGGGCGTTGAAGGGCATGCCCAGATAAACATCCAATTACCGTCGGTATTATGAGCAAGAAGAATAGATCCAAGCCATTTGATGAACTTCCTGCGACTAGGGACGATTGGGACTTTACAGGAATCCCCTGCAAAGAATTAAGATTCGCTGAAATATATGAATGCTCCAGGGAGATCAAAGTAGTTCGTGATGCGTTCACCAAATGGCTCGATAGTGAAGCCTACTACATTGTCTGTTACGAACCTGAGGATTACGAAAATGGAATGCGAAGGTTTCAGGAGAAAAATTTTCTCGATTGATCATACAGAGACTTGATCACGACCTTGAATACCCAAGGTCGTCACAAAGAAGCCAATTAATCAGACATCTGGGACGAAATTCCCTCCAGACTTAGGCGCCTTGCTTCGTCGTAACTGTGAAATCCTTTCGGGATGGTGACTGAGGTCAGGCTGCTGCAGTCCACGAAAGCACCATCCCCAATGCTGGTGACGCTGTCAGGGATGGTGATCGAGGTAAGCCTGGTGCAGCCAAAGAAGGCTTTATCACCAATACTGGTGACAGGCAGTCCCTCAATCTCCGCTGGTATCTCCAAATCACCTTCAGCTGCTTCGTCGCAATCAGTAATCGTCACCCCAGCATCTCGGATCTCGTAGGAAAGCACTCCCGGCCTCCTCCCGCATCCATCAACGACTAACGCACAAAGCAGCAACCAGAACAAATTGAACAAGGGCTTTCTCATGTTTCAATACACGCCACAGAACACCGAAATTCGCCACAAAAAAACCCGCTCCTGAGTATCCAACAGCACGAGTCACTCAGGCGTCAGAGTTTACTAAGACCGTGTTAAACGCATTGGACCTGTGTTCAGCTCAGTGGAGAAAGCGCAGGATTACTTGAGTAGGAGGTAGGCGCGAAGACAACCGCATTATAGTTCATGAGGTGAGTAAAGACATGTTTTGTGAATTGGCTTACGCTCACTCATGACGCAGACGTTGGCATCGCTGCAGGGTTTCCCGCATATTGAGCAAATTGCAGTTTGTAGCATTGTTTTCGTGGCTTCAGGATCGTGTTCCACATGGTCGGGCCACAAATCGAATTTGAATTTATTTGCAGGCCACATGCGGCAATCGCTTCCGTGCTTTTTAATCCAGCTGTTATAAATTTTTATCCGTCGGAAATCCGGGAAGCGGCGTGTAATTGTTCCAATTGTGCTAACTACCAAAAACACGCCTATTGGATCTGCTATGTTGCGATTTGGGTTCATGAACCAAATAAAAAACACTAACAAGAATCCACTTATAACAGACCACCAACTGCCTGGTCGCACGCATTTGCTGTTACAGACTAGACACTCAATTTGCGTTGTTCGACCCACAGGCACTTCTTGGGTTTCTTCCAGGCGAAGCGGCCGATGGCATTCTGCGCAGTAGTAGTAGTCATACCATTTTTTGCCCATGCTCAATACACACCACAGAACACTGAACCAAACCAAGAAAAAAAACCGCCCCAGAGTATCCAAAAGCAGGAGTCACTCAGGCGACAGAGTCGACTAAGACCGTGTTAAACGCATTGGCCCTGTGTCCAGCTCAGTGGAGAAAGTGCAGGATTAAGTCAACCAGTAATAGTGAATAAGTAACTGCATTAAAGTTCATGCGGAGAATAAAGACATGTTTTGTGAATTGGCTTTCCTTCACTGAATATGCATTCATTGCTCTCGCTGCAGGGGTTACCACAAGCCGAGCAAAGAGCATTTTTTGACATCACTTTAGATGGCGATTTTTTATGCAATCGACTGACAGAGTAGGCTAAATTACCAAATCGCCTACTCACAATGCATAAACCAATAACACCCGGTAACAGCTGAGCAGTAATGTAAAAAACCGTACTAAAAACAGACCTTTCAACAGGACTACTTCTTCTTCTGTCGTTACTGGTGTTAAATGACCACCGCCAGGTATTTCTGTATTTTTGATATGCCTCTTTATTGGTGTTGAGTGAGTCTTTGAAAAAAACAGATATGCTAGCACCAACACCTACAACCAACCAAATGCTGGTAATAATCAGTGTGAAACCGACGATGCGGTTTAGGAAAGTCCGGGGCTGATTGGGTCTAAAGAGCCACTTGGTTAGCCAACCAGAGCTTTCTTGCGTATTCGCTGATGCAGT
>JBDQII010000162.1:0-9836 GCA_040264395.1 Verrucomicrobiota bacterium | reverse complement strand
TCGCATGCCCTATCCCGTAACGGTATCTCTCATCGTGTTGTCAGTCTTGGGATCGAGGGCGAATTCGGGCAGTCTGCCTACATGGCGGAACACCTTTATAAGCGCCACGGTCTGACGGCTGAAAAAATGGCTGAAGCGGCACAGGGTTTGATCGTTTCTTGAACTTAAATTCGCTTCGTTAACAAAATAAACAATCTCAGACATGAAAAAATGGCATTATCTGGCCCTTGCTGGCCTTACCTTAGCCTTGGGAACCCAGGCAGCTGATCTGGCTTACCCTCCCGAATCAGCTTTTAAACGCATTGTCCTTGCTGAAAACCCTAAGAAAGACCCCAAGGGTATTGTGGATCCCATGGAATTGTCGGTTGCCAGCGACGGGCGTGTTTTCTTTGCTGAACGACGTGGCTTTGTCAAATATCTGGACCCTGCGTCAGGTGAAGTGCACACGGTTGGTAAAGTAGATGTGTTTACCGGTTTGGAGGACGGTCTGCTGGGAATGACTTTGGACCCGCACTTCGAAGACAATGGGTGGATTTATTTGTTTCATTCACATCCTGAGCTCGAAGAAAACCATGTCTCTCGTTTTACGATCAAAGATGGGCAGTTGGACCTCACCAGCATCAAAACACTTATTCGTATCAAGACCCAGCGACTGCAATGTTGTCACTCGGGTGGTTCCTTGAACTTTGATGGTGATGGGAATCTTTATGCATCGGTCGGAGATAATACGAACCCTTTCGAATCGGACGGATTCAGCCCCAGTGACGAGCGAGCAGAGCGTTTCCCTTGGGATGCTCAGAAATCCTCCTCCAACATGAATGACCTGCGTGGGAAGATCCTGCGTGTGCACCCTCTGGCGGATGGTACGATTGAAATACCCGATGGGAATCTTTTCCCCAAGGACGGCAGCAAAGGGCGTCCTGAAATTTATGTCATGGGGAATCGGAATCCTTATCGCATCTCCATTGACCAACGAACGGGATTTCTCTACTGGGGCGAAGTGGGTCCTGACGCCGGAAGCCTGAAGCCTGGTCGTGGCCCAGCCGGTTTTGATGAGATCAATCAGGCACGCCATGCCGGTTTTTTTGGCTGGCCTTACTTCATTGGGAACAATAAAGCCTACACGCGTTACGATTTTGACAACAAGAAATCACTGGAGCCCTGGGATCCTGACAAGCCACTCAACCTGTCGCCTAACAATACAGGCGGTAAAGAATTGCCGCCTGCCCAACCCGCATTCATATACTATCCGCATTCGCTTTCGGCCAGATTTCCAGCAGTGAACTCAGGCGGTGGACGAACCGCGATGGCAGGCCCTGTTTACTATCATGAGGACAGCCTTGAATCATCCCATAAGCTTCCTGCCGTCTTTGATCATCACCTGTTCATCTATGAATGGTCGCGTAATTGGATCATTGCCGTGAAGCTCGGTGAGGATGAATCGATTGGGAACCCACGTAAAGATCTCCATCGTTTCCTGCCGGGCATGACATTCAAGCGTCCAATGGATATGGAACTTGGACCCGACGGCTGTCTATACGTCATTCAGTGGGGCACTCAGTGGGGTGATAACAGTGATACGCAGATCATTCGTATCGAATATCACGGTGACGCCTCCGCTGGTTAGGCGAAGAAACCTCATTATGGTGCAGGCTTTTGATCATTTGTTGGATGCAACGATTGAACATCTCGAGACTTTAAAGTCTGATGGGCAGTCCTCCATTATCATGGAGGATGAGTCCATGGAATTACTTCGGAAAATGGTTGTTTCCTCCAAGCACAAGCCGAGAACCACCGTTGAGCAGAAGTTTAAACCAAGAAAAAAACCAATCCTCGAAACACGAAGATTGGACGCTACGGTTTCTGTGGCGCCATCCCAAACCATCGAATCAGCGCAGGAAGAAAAGGACCTGATCGGTCGCGTTGAGGATTGGCCTGATCTTGCCCCTGATCAAAAAGAGGTTGCGATGGCGGAACTCCGAAAGCGAGCTGAGGATTGCCAGCGTTGCAGCCACCTCGTGCAATCGAGAACGCAAGTGGTTTTTGGGGTTGGAACCGTGCATGCCGATTTGATGCTTGTCGGGGAAGCTCCCGGGATGGATGAGGATCGCGAAGGCAAGCCTTTTGTTGGTAAGGCAGGCCAGTTGCTGACAAAAATCATCGATGCGATGGGGCTTTCAAGGGATCGCATCTACATCGGTAATGTTCTCAAATGTCGCCCTGACACTCCAGGGCGCTCCTTTGGCAATCGCAAGCCGACCCCGATGGAAATGCAAACTTGCTGGCCTTACTTGATGGAGCAAATCAAAATCATTCGCCCTCGAGTTCTGGTTGCATTGGGGACGACGGCTGTCGACGGGTTGCTGGGTAAAAAGTCCCTTGGCATCACTCGACTGCGTGGCCGGTTTCAAGATTTCCGCGGTATACCTGTCATGCCGACCTACCACCCAGCCTACGTACTTCGCAATCCGGCCAAAGCCATTAAAAGGCAGGTCTGGGAGGACATGCTTCAAGTGATGGAACACTTGGGTATGACTGTTTCGGCCAAGCAGCGCCAGTTTTTTACCAAATAAGATTTAATCATTTTCATTTACTTCCATGAGTCGCGTTTCACCTCTTAAAATAAACCAGCTTGCCAATCGCTGTTCCACCAAGGATCTTTCATTTCGCACGACCAAAGATCTCAAGCCTGTGCGTGATGTCATAGGGCAGGACCGTGCCGTTGAAGCACTCAAGTTTGGTGTGGAAATTGGATCAGAGGGCTACAATCTTTTCGTGCTCGGACCTTCCGGTTACGGGCGACACTCGGTTGTCCAAAATTATTTGAACCGTCTGGCAAAAACGAAACCGGTTCCCTCCGACTGGTGTTATGTCAACAACTTTGTCGATTCCTACAAACCCCTTTTGTTGAAACTCCCTTCCGGTACTGGGCGTAAATTGGCAGATGACATGGATCGCCTGGTAGAGGATTTCCGTAACTCAGTTCCAGCTGCATTTGAAAACGACAAATATCGGATGCGTCGACAGGAAATTGAACACGAAGTTTCAGAACAACAGGACAAGGCTCTTGAAGCCGTCAAAAAACGGGCCAAGAAAAAAAATATTACTTTGATTCAAACGCCCAGTGGCATCGCGCTTTCGCCGACCAAAGCAGGCGAGATACTCGATCAGGATGCGTTTCGTAAATTACCCGAAAAAGAGCGTAAGAAGCTGCAAAAAGATATCACTGCACTGCAGGCTGATATTGAAAAGATCATTCACCATATTCCCCGTATTCGTCGATCCATTCAACGCAAGGTCAAAGATCTGAACCAGGCTGTGACGCGTGCAGCTGTTTCAGGGTTGATTGAGGATTTGAAACAAGAATACAGCGCGATGAATAATGTGCAGGATTACCTGGACAAAGTTCAGCAGGACGTCGTTGAGAGCGCAGAGGAGCTTTTTCTATCCAAGGAAGGACCGGGGCAGGGGGGAGGCAACATGCCTACCGAGGAAATGCAGGTTGCCTCGATGGTTAGATACCGTGTCAATGTCCTTGTTGACCATGGTCAGGCCAAGGGTACCCCGGTACTTTATGAGGACAATCCCTGCTACAATAACCTCGTCGGTCGTGTCGAACACATTTCCCATATGGGGACACTTCTTACTGATTTTACATTGATCAAGCCCGGCATGCTTCACCTGGCCAACGGTGGCTACCTGGTCATTGATGCGATGCAGCTCTTGATGCAGCCATTCGCATGGGATTCGCTCAAACGTTGTTTAAGATCGCGAGAAATAAGAGTCGAATCTCTGGGGCAATCGCTGAGTCTGGTCAGCACGGTTTCGCTCGAACCTGAACCACTGCCCCTGGATGTGAAAGTGGTATTGGTGGGAGATCGCATGCTTTATTACATGTTGCACGACCTCGATCCTGAGTTTTCGGATTTATTCAAAGTTGCGGTTGATTTTGAAGATCACATGGACCGTTCTCCCAGGAATGTTCAAATGTATGCGCGTTTAATTGCTACATTGATTCAGAAAGATGACTTGATGCCATTTGACAGAGGTGCCGTGGCGCGAGTGATTGAATTTAGCTCCCGTCATGCCGAAGACGCCGAAAAGCTAACCATGGAAATGCGGTCCGTGGCGGATCTGTTGCGAGAATCCAATTATTGGGCCAGGCAGGGAAAAGCAACTTTGGTGAAGTCAGATCATGTTCAGAACGCCATTGATCAGGCGGCCCGTCGACTGGGACGCATTCAAACTCGTTGGCGAGAGGAAACGGTCAAGGGCACTTTTATCATTGAAACGGAGGGCGAACGTGTAGGGCAGATTAATGCTTTGTCGGTTATTCAGCTGGGTGGACACGCATTCGGACATCCGGGTCGCATTACAGCTCAGGTTCGCATGGGAGGAGGGGAAGTCATCGATATCGAGCGTGAAGTAAACCTCGGGGGTTCTTTGCATTCCAAGGGGATGATGATTCTTTCGGGTTATCTCATGGGCCATTTTGTTTCAGATAAGCCTTTGTCACTTTCCGCCAGTCTGGTGTTTGAACAATCTTACAATGGGGTGGATGGAGACAGCGCTTCCTCAACTGAACTTTATGCCCTTCTCTCTGCTCTGTCGGGATTGCCGATTAAACAAACATACGCCGTGACAGGAGCTATGAGTCAAATGGGAGAAGTTCAGGCCATCGGTGGTGTGAATGAAAAGATTGAGGGCTTCTTCGAATTGTGCAAAGCGCGGGGTTTTACGGGAGATCAGGGAGTCTTGATTCCTGCAGCCAATGTAAACCATCTTATGTTGAACCCAGAGGTGATCGACGCCGTACGTCAGAAAAAATTTCATATTTATCCTATTCGTCATGTGAATGAAGGGATTTCTGTTTTAACGGGAGTGCCTGCTGGAAAGCGAAATGCCAAGGGGCTTTTTCCCAAGAATACCGTGAACGGTTTAGTTGAGCGTCGTTTGGTGGCTTTTGCTGAACAATCCAGAGCCTTTCATGCCAATGATGGCAAGGATGAAAAGAAATGAACAGCAAGCGAATCCTCATTGCTCTGGATTCATCTTCTCAGAGCCTTTCTGCCCTGGAAGCGGCTGTTGAAATTGCGCATCAGCGTGGCTGCGAATTATTGGGTGTCTTTATTGAAGACGCCGAACTGCTCCGTGTGACTGAGTGCGATGTGGCCCGCGAGATCGGAGCCTCGGCAGCTCAGTCCAGAGATCTTCAGCATGCGGAGATTGAATCCATATTTCGTTCTCTTGCAGCGCATGCGAGGCAATCCCTCGAGATTGCTGCTGAGCGTAAAAGGATCCCTTGGGATTTTCAGGTGATTCGTGGACAGGTTGATGAGACTTTGACGGAACTCATGAAAGAGGTAGAGGTGACGGCACTGGGATCGTTGAGCTCCCGGTGGCCTGCGACAAGTGGTTTTGGTTCCACTGCGTTGAACGTCCTGAAAAAATCCAAAGGAGGCGTGTTCATTGCACGGAATGGGAACTCGATTCTTTTTCCTGTCACGGTGGTGAGTCGTAATTTGGAGGAAAGCCGTATGGCGTTGGAAACTGCCTTCAGTATGGGTAACTTGTGCCATCACTATTTCAATGTGCTGTATTTACCGGGAGATGACCCCTTGCAAGAGTTGGAGCTGCGTCAATGGCTTACGCAGGTAAGTCAGGATAAGGCAGTTTTGTTTCGTATGTATGTGATCACTCCTCCGACCATGATGAACCTTGCAGGATACCTGCAGGCTTTTCGGCCCGGAACGCTGATCTTGCCCGATATCCCATGGCTCAAGAAGGCTCGGTTTTTGAAGCAAGTTCAAACTCTTGATTGCCCAGTTTATCTCATTCGAGGAATGGAAGAAATGGCGGCGAGTTGATTTTAGGTTTCGACCGCTGTGTTGCTGTAGACCTTTTGCCAGTAATCTCTCCAGCGATGCGGGATCAAGTCACAAAGGTTTCCAGTTTTTAATCCAATCTTTGCGTGATTCATGAATACGCGGGGGCATCTTGCTTCTCCATAAAAAAAACGCGGCTCTTTGCAGAGCCGCGATCAATCTGTGGTCAGGTTATATGTTCCAAGTTTATTTCACTTCGCGGATCTTCACATTGCGAAAGGCAACCTCATTACCGTGATCCTGAAGGCAGATATGACCTTTCTTTGATTTTCCGAATTTTGAAAATGCAGCAAATTTACTTTTTGCAACGCGTTCATCCCAGTCTTTGCTTCCTTTTACATATTCACAATACTTCACGCCATTCATGTATTGTTCGCATTTTTCGGGGGTAATCAGGATACGTAACTGGTTCCACTGACCGGCTGGTTTGGTGGCATCTTTTTCTGATTTGTACAGCTGATAAAGCCATCCAGACAGTTGCGGGTCATGCCCGTCCACATTGTCTTGAATCTGAATTTCGGGTCCGCTTCGCCAGGGCGTGGATTCGTCTTCGGTAACGTGAAACATCAAGCCACTGTTTCCGCCTTTGGAGATCTTGTATTCGAGTTGCAGTTCAAAGCTGTCGTACTGTTTTTTGGTAATGATATCTCCTGCGCCTTTGCCGGCTCGCACGAATGCCCCTTCTTTGATTTGCCAGCCATCACTGACCGAGTCTTTTTTGAAGTTGCGCCATTTGTTTAATCTTTTACCGTTGAAGAGCAACTTCCAACCATCCTTGCGCTCCTGCTTGGAAAGCTTGTTGTGTTCGCTTTTTTGAGCTTCTACGTTTGTTGATGATGCGAAGGTCGCCGCAGCGATAGCCATCACACAGGTCCATTTCAATGCTTTTTGACTTACATTCATAATATCATTTCGTGAGGAGATTTTTTCACAAAGTAATCGGCTTTTCAAATCATAATAAATCTAAAAACAAGTTGAGGAATGAGCAGTTGGCCAATGGGCGTGGGAAAAGAGCTGTGGACGCTTGTTTCGTTGTATAAGACTCCTTTTTGAAAAGGCGCGCGCTTACGGTTGCTGCCTCAATCATTGGATTTGTAAGGGGTCACGTTTATCCTCTGGCACGCTGAACGTGTTTTCGACATCCCGATGGTCAGCTGGATCTGTGGGAACGAGCGCCGAGTGGACTGGGATTTGAACTCCTTCAGGTATGGACGGCCTGCCTCGCCAAAGTTGACTCAAAACAACCAACGCTCCAGCCCGGGGAGATGCATGAATTGCATGGTTAGCTTTTCAGGGAAACAATTCGTCCAGCAGTCTTTCAGATTTTGAATTTTCGATTTTACTGATGGGGGTCGCTCCATACACTTTAATTCAGGCCACTTTTGATTCACAAGCAAACATAGAGAGGATTTGTGAGCGGATTCGTTCTGGACGATGTGCCTGGGGGCTTTTAGTTTGAATGTGCGCTGTACCAGACGATGCGTCGTAGAATCATGAAATGCCCCAAATGCAAACAGATCGAATTGAAGTCACACGTCATCAATGAAATCGAAGTGGACCAGTGTCCAACGTGCCGAGGTATATGGTTCGATGAACAGGAATTGCCGGCCATGCTGACTCATTCAACTAAAGATCTCAAGTCCCTTACCCAAGGAAAGGAACGCTCGGACCTGGATAAAATATCGGGGCAATGCCCGGTGGATGATTCCGACCTGATGCGTGTATTTAGTCAAGCAGATCGAAATGTTGTGCTTGATCGCTGTCCCAAATGTCTGGGTGTCTGGCTTGACGGTGGAGAGTTTAAACGATTAGCAAAGTAATTTTGTCCTTTTTGTAAACTTTCCCGGAGTTATTTTCTCGTCGGGGATAAATTTGAAAACATATCTTATCAACCTGTTGAATCTTTCGTTGTGAATATCATCATCATTGGCGCTGGCGAAGTAGGGAGGCATCTGGCAGAGAGTCTCTCGACTCAACTCCACAATATCACCCTCATTGAAGCATCCCAAGGCAGATCAGATGCTATCAATGAGAGCCTTGATGCAAGTGTTTTATGTGGAAACGGTGCAGCGGCAACCACCTTGGCGGAGGCGAATGTCGGTGAGTGTGATTTGTTCCTTGCTTTGACAAGTTTGGACAACACCAACCTTGTTTCCGCATCTATTGCCAAATCACTGGGAGCCAAAAAAACTGTTGCTCGCGTGCATGCCAGCGTAGAGCGTGAAGAATGGCTTTTCGACTACCGCAATCATTTCGGGATTGATTACTTATTCAGTACCGAGCGTTTGGCCGCAGTGGAACTGGTCAAATTTGTGCGCAATCCGGAAGGTCTGGTCGTGGAAGATATTGCCCGAGGACGCATTGAACTCCATCAATACAAAGTTTCCGCAGACAGTTTGGCAGTTGGTGTTCCGATTGCTGAACTCAGAATGCCTGAGCGCGTGCGTATTGCCTGTATCATGCGAGACGGTGTGAATACCATCCCGGGAGGCAATGATCAGTTGTTGCCAGGGGACCTCGTGACCCTCTTTGGTGAGCCCTCTCAATTGGATCCGGTGATTTCGCTGCTGGATGCGCGTGCGCAACGTAAAAAAGACCTCAAGGTCGTTATTTTCGGTGGTGGAGAATACGCATTTGCACTGGCCCAGATGCTGGAAGGAGCTTCCATTCATGTTCGTATCATGGAAAAAAGTGAATCGGAATGCCGACACCTTTCTTCTCTCCTGCAGGATACGTTGATTATCAATGGGGATCCCACCTCGCTTCAACAACTGCGCGAAGAGCAGGTGGATCAGGCTGATTTTTTCATCGCTGTTAGTCCGGATGATGAAGACAACGTCATGGCCTGTCTTCAGGCAAAAAGCCTGGGTACCGAATACTGTCTCACGCTCATTCATCGTGCTGATTACGCTGACGCCATCTACCGAAATCGGCAAAGACTCGGAATCCTTGCTGCCGTGAGTCCACGTCTGGCTACGAATCGAGATCTGCTGCGTTTCATGGAAACGGGCAAGTTCAACAAAGTTTCGGAATTGCAAGGTGGGGTTGAAGTCATTCAGCTCAGCATTAAAGAAGCAGCCAAAGTCGTCGGCCAAAAAATTGCCGAAATCAAATGGCCGCGAGGTGCCGCCCTGGTTGGTTTGCTCCGTGAGCACATGGCCATCGTCCCAACAGGCGAGGATACTCTCAATGCGGAAGATACTGTGTATGCCATCGTCACTTCAGAAGGACGCAAGCCCCTCGTTAATTTATTGACGAAATAATAAGTTCAATTCCACTCGGCATGGAGAACTCCGTTCCGCCGAAGGACAATCCTCTGAGAGGTACGCTACCCATCAAAAAGAACTGAAAAGAGCCCGGCAAAAGAGTGATTTTCAAGCGTCATCCAAGTGAGGAACAATGATCATGGAACACAGTTCCTGAAAAAACGTATTGTTGATGGACGATTCAGTCATCAAAGGGATTGTCCGGTTTAAAGGAGCGTTGGTAGCACTTTTCGGCTCCATGCTTTTCTATTTGGGCTTCTCATGGTGTTCTATGCTTGCGAATCGCTGTTGGAATCCTATTTCGGCTATGTCTCAAGTGCGCTGAGTATACTCGTTGACATTCTTTCTTCTTTTCCGCTCATGACCAGACCAGACAGAATCGGCGGCCAATATGCATTACCACCCCTATTTGTATACTTTTTGTTTTCTTCGCGCATTCAATCGGCAATTACTGGCTCATTAAATGTTAACCATTTGAAGAATCGAATGTGCAATGAGCGGCAGGATAATCAGTTATTGGCTTGCTTTTCATCCAATGGGCTGACGACAAACCTTTCTGCTTATTTGATTCAGCCTCTTTTCTTCATTGAGAATCTTAACCAAAAACAGTACAAAAAGCAAACATTCTATTATAAAATGAAAAAAATGTAGACAAAAAATAAACTAAATGTATTCTGTCTACATG
>JBDQII010000161.1:0-9840 GCA_040264395.1 Verrucomicrobiota bacterium | reverse complement strand
TTGTACCATTGTCCAGCCCACATCTGGTGCTGCCCTACGCCGGTTGTAACAATTGCATCGCCCCCGGTAAGCTCATACAACATGTCAATGGTCATCTGAGGAAGAATCACCTGATCTTCCATTCCTTGTAAATGATCACGCATATGCTGTGAACGCATCACTTCCTCGTTCACATTAAAAAGAAATGCTCCACGCTTTTTCCAGTCTTCGATACGCCGATGCCACGCATCAAATGACGTTAGAATCGGACGTTCTCGAATCATTTCGACCAGGCGCCCCAGTGCGTATTTCACATCACTGACAACGGGTAATTGCACTTTGCGGTTTTTGTTGTGCTCGGAATCGTCGATGTCCACATGAACGATGGTTCCGTTTTCACAAAATTTTTCCACCTTACCTGTGACTCGATCATCAAAACGAACGCCGAAGGCAAGTAACAAGTCCGCACCCGGGTGAACTTCAGTAACCCTGACTTCACCATCGGCATCCGTTTCCTTCTTAAATTCACCACTGACAGCCCAGTTGGCAAAAGCTGCACCATGCATCCCTAACCAACGCAATGAAAGGGGATCCGACTCAGGGAAAGCCCCGCATCCCATGATAGTTGAGGTCACGGGTATACCAGTCAATTTGACGAGTTCCCGAAGCTCGTGATGCGCTTCCCCACTGATGATACCTCCACCAACGTAAAGCACCGGACGCTCTGCTTTTTGTATCAAACCTATGATTTCATTGAGCTCCAGATCGCTGGCTTTTCTCATTGGGTCATAACCACGGATGTTGACCGTTTTCGGGAAAACCGGCTGAGCCTTGGCTTGCTGAATATTTTTGGGAAGATCAATCACGACGGGACCAGGCCTTCCGGTCGCAGCGACATGAAACGCCTCCTTAACGACACGTGGTATATCGGCGATGTCCGTAATGAGAAAGCTGTGCTTCACGATAGGCAGCGTCATCCCAAAGAAGTCTGTCTCTTGAAAGGCCCCTTTACCAATCATGGCCTGAGGAACTTGCCCAGTAATGGCAACCAAAGGTGTCGAATCCATGAATGCGTCTGCTATCCCTGTAACCAAATTGGTTGCACCAGGTCCACTTGTTGCCATACAGACCCCAGGTCTGCCTGAAGCACGTGCGTAACCTTCTGCAGCAAATACGCCTCCTTGTTCGTGCCTGGGGAGAATAACACGTATTTTATCTGATCGGGTCAGAGCCTGGTGTAATTCCATGCTAGCGCCTCCCGGGTAAGCAAAAATGGTATCAACCATTTCTCGCTCGAGGGCAGCCACGAGAATTTCACTACCACTCATAGTAGGGCCGATTTCGGATTTATCCTTGCTTTGGGAACGGACTTCCATTCCTGACTTTTTCGTTTTGGTATCGCTCATTGCGGTTTAGTCGTTTCAAACAGCCAACGTGCCTGAGTCATAAAAAAACCCACGACCGTTGCCAGCCGTGGGATTTTGTCGAAAATTTGTATTAAGCTCGACAAGCCCCGGCTTTTCGCAAGACCACCACCACTACCTCAAGGAGTGGAAGGCCGCTGTAACGGGAATTTGCCTGTCGTACTTTACTTTTCATTTCTTTATGAACGATAGCGAACTTAAAATGGCAGGTCAAACAGGAAATGAACGAATTCAGCCAGAATGTGTTTTCACTTCGCGCCACTCATTTGGGGGTAAAGGAGGATATGCCCGTCATTAACTTCCACACGACTCAAAGCGAGAGCTAAATCGTGCAAACGTGAATGGACTTTGAATATACGATTGAAGGTATACTTTTGAAGAGGCCCAAAAACGGAATTCATGACACTATTTCCTTGGTAGCTGATCGATTCGAACATCTCGCCTGTCGGATCATCAGAAAAGGTAAGATACATTTTAACTGGTTTGGTACCTGTTCGGATTTTGACATCTTTACCGATCCAGCCCATGGGAATCTTAGCGATTCTTTTGAGCCCATTCGAGGCTGTTTGGCGCAAACTTGAGTTGTGAATTCGATGCAACCAACGGAGCATGTTTTTGTTATTGATATGCAAGGAATCCAGAGTCAGTTGCAACTGCCCGTCGAGCATGCCTATTCGGAATGACGCGTTTCCTCTGGATATAATAGATTCCCTTGAGAGAAAATTTGCATTCATTGGGTTGATATTAAAAAAAGCATGAATCCGGTTTTTTTTGATTTTGATTAGTGCCGTATTGCGCAAGCCTCCTAAGCGTGAATCGTATTTTAAAAATGCATTTACTTCCTGTTCTCCGATTTTGATGGGCTTCTGAGCTTTGCCACTTAGAGCGAGAGAAAAAAAGCGATGCAGCTTACTCTTGACGGTTGCAAATTCTGTTGCAAGAATTTCACGCTCATCTTCAAGCCCAAGATTTTGATGTTCAGCAGGATACGCGCCTGATACCTCAGTTTGGCTCATTTGAGGTAAAAACAGGGATTTCACCACAAAAAGAGAGATTAAAGCGAGAAGGGCTGCAACAACCATGGTGAAAACACCACAAGTCAGGAAGATCAGTGTTCCATTATTTCGCTCCTGATGATCTTCAGCTGCAAATAGAGCTTGCTGTTCACCCCGTGTCAAAGTCTCCAAGCTCCCAAAAACCTCAGTCACATTTCCAAATGACTGGTCGGGGTGGGAGGATGATAGTTTATCTGCAGGCATTCGTTTTGTTGTATTTGTTCTAAGCACTCAGAATGCCAAAAATGCCATTTGTTAATTAAAACCGAAATCAGAGTATCTTTTTCTGGAACTGAAGAATTTGCCAGGCCCTTTGCCGCATTTTCACATCGACAGCGAAACAGGTTGTACATTGTACGTCATATTGTTATGATATATCATGAAAAATATCTGCCCTATCACAAAAAAAATGCATATCAATGCTCTAACATGCATTCGCAATGCATGTTAGAGCATCCTGGAGATTTCAAGAAGAGGTCCGGCGTTCAACTCGACTCAAGAAATCACCCTTGAAAACATGTGTTTTGACTAGATCATTCGTTTTCAAATCCGCGTCTGATTTGATGATTTCACCTGTTTCAACTACTTGCGAAATAGAGTAACCACGGGAAAGGACTTGGACAGGGCCCAATAACTTGAGCTCAGCCGATACTTGTTTCAGGTGACGCTTATTTTGTGCCACACCAGCAGTGACAGCGACCAGAAACTGCTTCTGAATGCGAGCGAATCGCCCGGCTTGTTCTGCAAGTTGGCGATCCGGATGTAGCGTCCTCATCAAACCTTTGTTTTGTTGAAAACGTTCCTGTAGAAGATACAACTGGTGCCTTGCTGCACGGTTCAGTCTATCCTGTAAGTCATCCAGATGCTGCGCATGCCGTTCCGTGACTCGCCGCGGATGGAGATAATCAAGGCGGCGTCCAACTTGCTCAAGATGTATCATGGACTGCGCACAAAAGGACTGCAGAGCACCTTTCATACGGTCGTGCACTTCGACTAGAAAGTGGCTAACTGCCATTGCCCCTTCGGAAATCAATTCGGCAGCCGCACTCGGAGTGGCTGCTCTGACATCAGCCACAAAATCACTAATCGTAAAATCAATTTCATGACCAACAGCAGATATCACTGGTAAGGCTGATGCTGCGAGGGCACGTGCCACAACCTCTTCGTTGAAAGCCCACAGATCCTCCAGACTGCCCCCACCACGCGTGACAAGGATCAGGTCCAACTGAGATGGTTCATGGTTTTCCACATGCCATTCGTTGAGTAGACCAATTGCAGAAGCAATTTCCTCAGCTGCCCCCTGGCCTTGCACTCGACAGCTGACTATTACCAATTTAAGCCCGGGATGACGCCGTCCAAGCACGTGCGCAACATCGCGTACCGCCGCCCCACTTGAAGACGTGACAACACCGATTCGACTGGGATATTTCGGAAGTGGACGTTTTCGTTCCTCATCAAAAAGCCCCTCATCCTTGAGCTTCTTCTTTAATTTTTCAAAAGCCAATTGCAGAGCACCCACGCCATCCAGCTCAATCCCCCTGACGATAAGCTGATACTGGCCACGTGGCATATACACCGAAATATCGCCTTTCAGCACCAACTTGACTCCCTGTTGTAACTGCTCTCGGTGTGAAACACGTTCTCCCCGAAATAGCACACAGGACAATTGAGCATCTCCATCCTTGAGGGTAAAATAGCAATGGCCGGAGCTTTGAGCCCTAAAATTACTGATTTCACCCGAGACATGGATGGATCGCAATCCCCCCTCGAGGAGATTGCGAATCTTTCGAGTCAAATCCCCTACTGACAGCACCGTTGGCTTTTCAGGTTGAACAGGCTGGGAGGCCTTTTTCGACTTCACTGGAATCTCTTTGCCTTCGGAGGCAAAGAGATTCTCAAACTCCCATTGAGATGACTGTCGTCGTGGCATAATCAAGGTCTCAAACGGCTAACGAAAGCATCCAGCGTGTTGACGGGGCGCTGGCATACATAATCCTCGCAGATATATGCAGTCGCTTTGTTGTCTAATCTGGATACCGATTGAATGAATGCCAAATGGGTGGAAAGAAATTGCTGTCCCTCCTTACCGTCTGCAAGTAACACCACTTTGCCGGGAATAAAGATCTCATTGAGTTGACGTTTCATTTCGATCAACAGTGACGATGCGGGGTCCGCCGCAAAAACAATCTGACGCGTTGGATGGAGAAAGTGATCCACAGCCACCAACATTTGTGGCATACCCGATGGCTGATTGCTCAAGTTGACTGAAAAAGAATCCAGAGAGGATTGAGCTTTTTCCAAAGCCTGCGCATTTCCAAGCATGTGATTCAGCCTCAAAAGATTCATGACAGCAATCGAATTGGCTGAAGGCTCCGCGCCGTCATAATCATCTTTCATTCTCAACAGGATATTCTTGCTTCCAGCTTCCGTCGAAAAATAACCGCCATGATCGCTATCCCAGAAAAGTGCATCCTGTCGCTCTTGAAGTTCCGCTGCCCATTCAATCCATTGAATGTCAAATGTCGTTTCATACAAGTCGAGGAGACCGTTGATCAAGAAGGCGTGATCATCCAGAAAACCCTCAATGCCTGAACGTTCACCGCGATAGATTCGGTATAAAGTTTGGTTGGAGCTGTCATACATGTGCTCGCGTATGAAGGATGTCGCTTTCATGGCGGCTTGACGGTATTTGTCTCCATCGGGAAGGATCTGACCTGCCTTGGCGAAAGCAGAAATCATGAGCCCATTCCATGCAGTGATGATTTTGTCATCGAGATGAGGACGAGGCCGCTTGTCGCGTGCCATTTTCAGTCTTTGCCGGGCATCACTCATGGCCTTTTCAACTGCTTGCGTCGTCACCTTGAATTTGTCCGCAACGCCAGCGGCGTCCATGCGCTGAATCAGAATATTTTTGTTTTTGAACTCTTCGTGAGGATCGCTTCCCACTGGCGCATTGCCACCCTTTACCACGCCATACATGGCATTGAACCATGCAGCCTTTTCTTCACCGAGGAGGCTGTTGACTTCATCATATTCCCAAACATAAAAAGCGCCCTCTGCATGATCAGGTTTACCCTCTTCGATCACGCTGTCCGCATCTTCTGCTGAATAAAAACCTCCATCAGGCGAAGTCATATCAGACAGGACGTAATCCAGGATAGCACTCGCTACGTCAGCATAACGTTCCTTTCGGGTAATCTGAAATGCTTCCAGGTAGCTGATTGCCAGTTGAGCTTGGTCATAAAGCATTTTTTCAAAGTGAGGCACATGCCAATGCTGATCAACTGCGTAGCGGTGAAAACCACCCCCAAGGTGGTCTCGAATTCCTCCTTTGGCCATGACATCCAAAGTATCCAAGGTCATTGACAATGCTTCGGCTCCTTCGGGAGAGGTTTTCCCCTTTCTATACATGTGACGAAGCAGGAAATTAAAAGTAACGGGTCTCGGGAATTTGGGCGCAGCTCCAAAACCTTTGTTTTCTTCATCATACTGAGAGGCAATGCGGGCATAAGCTTTTTCGAGCACTGAATGATCGAGTTTCTGCCCTGAAATTGGTTTACTTGCAAATACTTCACGCAACTTTTCAACCACCTCGTTTCCGCTATCGATCAGACGTTGGCGGTCATTCTTCCAGGCATCTCCAATTTGTTTGCAAATATCTGGAAAGCCAGGCCGACCAAACTTACTTTCCGGCGGAAAATACGTTCCCCCCACCACAGGTTTGAGGTCTGGAGTCAACCAAACACTCATGGGCCAACCACCGCTCCCAGTCGTTGCCTGCACAAAAGTCATGTATATCTTGTCGACATCCGGACGCTCTTCACGATCAAGTTTCACACAGACAAAATACTCGTTCATGACCTTGGCAATCTCCTCATTCTCAAAGGACTCATGCGCCATCACATGACACCAGTGGCAAGTGGAATAACCGATGGAAAGAAAGATCATTTTATTCTCGGACCTGGCTTTCTCAAACGCTTCCTCCCCCCAGGAATACCAGTCCACAGGATTGTGGGCATGCTGCAACAAATAAGGTGATTTTTCGTTGGCCAATCGATTGGTATGATTCATGGGGTTTTCCGGGGCAGCTGCCTCGGCACTAGCTTTTTTCATAAAATGAAAACCGAGGAACAGCGTACATGTAGTCACCACCATCGTACCCAGAAGAATTTGAAAAGGTAAAACGGAGGAGGGTTGTGGATTCGATTCAGTGGATTTCATTAACTTTTTGTTTGGTCGAGATTACGCAACGTATTAACCGGTAAATCTCATCATTTCGAGAGTGTGGTTCTTTGTTTGATCTCAAAGCTCATGGAGTTCATCTACAAAGAATCACTGCATGTGTCTTCAATCCTTCAGAAGTTTGATTTCCAGCTTGCGATATTCCACCGGATGACTCTCCGACTGTAGGGATATGCTTCCTCCCGAAATACGGATATCACCGCCATTGGCATCAATCAGGGTTTTGGAGTGGGCATCTCCATCATCCAGGACGGGATGAGTCAGCTCAAAAACCGTTTCGCCTTCCATGATGCATTTCAAAGATTCATGCCCACGAACTTCCACCTCAACAATCACCCATTGCTCCCCATGATAGGTCTTTGAGCTAGAGTTGGTGCAATGCCTTTTGGTCAATCGACCATCCAAAGCGATGTGTGTGCCCGGAGTGCAGATGTTGGCAGTCGTTCGCTTGTTTTCCCCATCGCCTCCGAGAAGCTGCACTTCGATCGAAGCTGGAAAATCCTGATCTACATGCATCGTTTCAGGCAGTTCACCATGCAACATCAATCCGCTGTTCCGGATCGCCCAGCCTGGACCACCTTTCACCTGTTGTCCCACAAATCGATACTCGGCACGAAGAATATAATGACTGTAAGGTGTGTTATAAAATAAATGCCCAAAAGTTTCTTTGAACTCAGGATACGCCTGCGAATCATAACCCACTTTCAATATCCCATCTTCGACGCGGAATGTATCCCCATAATTCTCACCGAGTTTGTGATAGCGAATCTTGGGAACCCAACCCTCAAGGTCCTTCCCGTTGAACAACTGAATCCAGCCTTCTTCGGCGTGCATGAAAGGTAATTGAAGAAAAATGACCGCAAGGCTGAGTGACAGGCTGACCTGCATCCGCTGCGTAGAAAAAGGCGTGTTTTGCATGTCTCTTATTCAATCAGGGTTACCTCCTCGATACAAGCATGGTTAAACACCATCTCATTCCTCAAAGGATGACCTTTGAATGAAGGAAGATACAAAAGCCTGAAAAGCTTCACACTCACAAGCCTCTGCACGATGTAGGATAACAAATGACTCTATGCTGCCTATATCCCATGAGGGCGGCAGGGGCGTTTCCGGCCTTGATCTTAAAAACACAACTATTCGAAATGGAACCCACTAAACGTATGTTTAATGAGGAGGATTTCACTCATAGAAGGCCTCATGTAAACTTGATGTCGTTCAATAACTCCAATGGGAACACTCAACAGCCAAGTATCTTTCCTAACCGCATGACCCTGACCGGTAGCGATCCAATCTGACTTTGTTCCTGTTCAATTCTTGTGTCAGATCATAAAAATACTGACAAACGATGGCCAAACTATCATGCTTAAAACTATGAATCCGGGTAGACATATCACAATTCAAAAGATATTTTCTGCGCTTTCAGCTCTTCATTTTGCGTCCCTGAGCGTCGTTTTCCGGATGATCTTTTTTTTCGGTTCTCTTGCTCTTTTTTCAGCTGAACATAGCGAAGGAGAAAGACTTTTTGCTCTCAAAGTAAAGCCACTCTTTGCTGAAAAATGCATGGCTTGCCATGGCTCAAATCCTGAAAAAGTAAAAGGGGGGTTCAACTTGCTCTCCAGGACATCCACCCTGAAAGGTGGAGAGAGCTATGGTGAGGACGTTTTGATTCCGGGAAAAGGTGAGGAAAGCATTCTCTTTCAGTTAACCACGCGTGTTGTCGATGACTATGAAATGCCCCCCAAAGAAGCCGACAAACTTTCACAACAACAAAGCTTGTGGATACGGGATTGGATCAACGCGGGAGCACCCTGGCCGGATGAAGCGAGTATCACGGTGATTCAGAATCAATTTGCCGAAGGCGTCAAAGCCCCAACCTCTGGAGGACTCGACGATGAATGGACAAATCGCAGATACAGCCCGGAACACCTTTGGTCGTATCGTCCGCTCACCGTAAAATCACCGCCAGAAGGAGTCCATCCGGTCGATTGGTTTATTGACCAAAAACTGAAAACTGCCGGACTCTCCCCTGCCCCGGATGCAAGGTCAAGAGAGCTGGCACGTCGCCTGAGTTATGGTCTCACCGGACTCCCTCCTGAACCCAAATCTGTTCAACAATTTTCGCACGACAAAAAGCAGGGGACGACTCAGGCTGTCCTTGAATATGCCCGGCAGTTAATGCAATCGGATCACTATGGCGAGCATTTTGGGAGGCAATGGCTGGATGTCGTGCGCTACGCGGATTCAGCTGGTTTTGCAAACGACTATTCCCGCCCCAACGCCTGGCGTTACCGGGATTATGTGATTCGGGCTTTCAATGACGACAAACCTTATGACCATTTTGTGCGTGAGCAAATTGCCGGGGATGAAATCGATGCCACAGACCCAGAAAAGCTCATTGCCACGGGATTTTTACGCATGGGGCCTTGGGAACAGACGGGCATGAGCGTCTTTAAAATCACACGCCAACAGTGGTTGGATGATGTAACAGATTCCGTTGGCCAAACATTCCTTGGCCAACCGCTTCAATGTGCCAAATGCCACGATCACAAATTCGACCCGATACCAACACGCGATTATTACCGCATGATGGCGGTGTTCTCCACTACTCAATTTGCGGATAGGGATGCTCCTTTCCTGGAAACTGAAAACCGCGAAGGTTTCAACACTTCACTGGAGTGGACAAAGGCAAAGATACAAGCCTACCAGAGACAGCACAAAGAACTCCAGAGCCGGGTTAACCAGAACCGCCAGCAAGAAACTGGGGATGCCAAAGTCGGGGACAATGGTCTAGACCCTGGTGATGAGGCCTCCTTGGCACGTATGAATAAAAATATTTCCAGACATCAGTGGGAGCTTGAAAAAGTCCTTCCCATCGCATTCTCAGTGCATACGGGAAAGACGATCGAACGCAATAACGTCAGCAAACGCATTCGTCCACCCAAAGATCCCTGGGCCAAGGGTTACATCAAAAAGGACACCATTCTGACAGGAGGCAGCGTATTTGCGGAGGGTGAGCCTGTTGACCCAGGCGTCTTGAGTGTTGCAGCATTCCTCGGGAAAATGGAACCATTGAAATTCCCAGAGCCCCGCGGAAAAAGAAGAAAAGCACTTGCAGACTGGATCACCAATCCTCAAAACCC
>JBDQII010000160.1:0-9862 GCA_040264395.1 Verrucomicrobiota bacterium | reverse complement strand
GCATGTCGGGTGATCGAGTCAACAGTCGCCCCCGGAGTAAGGGATGGTCTTCTCCGGAATGGTATTTCGGACATATTGAAGCGGACGTCATTTTTGCCATGTTCGGCTACAACGAATCCTTTGCCGGTGAAGCCGGATTGGAAAGTTTCAGCAAGTCTCTTAATGACATGATTGATTCTTATCGTGAGTTGAAGCCCAACGGTAAAACAGCTCCTAGAATCGTTTTGTTCTCTCCCATAGCTCATGAAGACTTAGACGACCGTAATTTTCCTGACGGCAAAGAAAATAATGCTCGATTGGCCATCTACACTTCCGCCATTAGACAAGTAGCTGTTGAGAAAAATGCATCGTTTGTTGATTTGTTTGCAGCCAGCCAAGCACTTTACCAAGCTTCGATTACTCCACTGACTCTCAATGGCATTCATCTCAACGACGAAGGCAACCGTCTGCTTGGACAATTCATCGCATCCACCTTGCTCAATGAATCTTTCTCAGTCACATCGGAGCTAGAGCAGCTCAGACAGGCAGTGCTGGATAAAAATCTACATTGGTTCAATAGATACCGCGCTACTGATGGTAATGACGTATGGGGTGGCCGCTCGCACCTTAAATTTGTTCAAGGTCAAACAAACCGTGAAGTACTCATGCATGAGTTGATCATGTTTGACATAATGACGGCCAATCGTGACCTTCGTATATGGACCCTGCTTGAGGGTCGAGACATGGTTGTTGACGACAGCAATGTTCCTCCCCCTGTTGGAGTTGTTTCCAATGTTGGTGGAGGAAGCCCCAGCTCGAATGCCAAAAAAGAAGGCGATTTGAATTACATTAGCGGTGAAGAAGGCTTGAAGGAAATGAAAGTTCCTGAAGGCTTTGAGGTTAACCTGTTCGCCGATGAAGAAAGGTTCCCCGAATTGGTGAATCCTGTTCAGTTATCCGTCGATACGCATGGCCGCCTTTGGGTTGCAGCCTGGAAAACCTACCCTAAATGGGAGCCATTAAAGGAAATGGATGATCGTCTCATCATACTTCCAGATGAAAATCGGGATGGCATCGCCGATGAAGCGATCACCTTTGCCAAGGTGCACAACCCAACCGGATTTGAATTCTGGAATGGCGGAGTGCTGGTTGCATCACAACCTGATATCCTGTTTTTGAAAGATACAGATGGAGACAATATCGCCGATGAGCGAACGGTCTATCTGGAAGGTATTGGATCAGCTGATACGCATCATGCTGCGAATGCTTTTGTTTATGGCCCAGATGGCGCCATTTACTGGCAGAGCGGTATCTTTTTGGTGAACAACATTGAACACCCATACTCTCCTTCTTTGAACACGGGTTCTTCCGGTATGTTCCGATTCGATCCTCGTCGATACCACATCAGTTATCATGCTAACAACAGCCCGAACCCACACGGCATCAGTTTTGATAAATGGGGCTACCACTACGCTACCGATGGAACTGGCGGGCGCGCATACCAAGTGGTGCCAGCTGAAAAAGGCTTCAAGATGCAGAAACTTTTGGACATGCAGGTGCGTCCAGTTCCTGCGAATGGAGTGATTTCCAGCGAAAACTTCCCTGCATCCTACCAAGGTGATTTCATGATAGCCAATACGATTGGTTTCCTTGGTATCAAACAATATGAGTTGGAACGTGAAGGATCTACTGGAAATGTATGGGGTAAACCCTTGGGTGACCTTCTTTCCTCCAGTGATAAGAATTTCCGTCCCAGTGACATAGAATTTGGTGAAGACGGTGCCCTTTATTTTTCTGACTGGCACAACCTCATTATCGGTCACATGCAGCACAACGTGCGTGACCCTAATCGTGACCATACCTATGGCCGCGTCTATCGCATGACCTACAAAGACCGTCCATTACAGGCGCCTGTCAAAATTGCGGGTGCCTCATTGGAACAATTGATGAAAAATCTTGAACATCCCATCGACGGAGTGCGCTATCGCACTCGCATCGAATTAAGTGGTCGTGAAACCACCAAAGTAATCGACGCCGCCAATCGATGGATCAAGCAGTTTGACGCTTCAAATCCTGATCATGCGCATCATTTACTGGAAGGGCTTTGGTTGCATCAACAGCACAATGTCCGCAATACTCAGCTTCTGACCGAATTGCTCAAATCCCCTGTGGCACATGCCCGGAACGCGGCCAGAACGGTTCAGCATCATTGGTTCGGAATGGAGCAAGCGCCTCCAGCTCTGACTGCCAGCGTTGAAATCGGCAAAGAAACACCCGCATCGGGTGTAACCGTGTCCAATGCTGATCTTGTTGAAGTGCGGATCGGAACGATTCCTGAAAAGATGAAATATGATATCAAGGAATTTTCAGTGAAGGCGGGCGTGAAAGTAAAAGTCACCTTTGTGAACTATGATTTCATGCCTCACAATATTGTGTTTGGCCTTCCTGAATCTGCAAATGAAATTGGCATGGCAGCCATTCAGCTAGGTGCTGATGGTTTCGGTAAGGGTTTTATTCCAGATAATGACAAAATCATTACTTCTTCCAAACTGCTGCAAAACAAACAGGAGGAGATCATTGAGTTCACAGCGCCCGACAAGCCTGGCGATTATGATTTTCTATGCACATTCCCCGGGCATCATTTGTTGATGCGCGGCATCATGAAGGTAGTGAACTGATTTTTCACCTCGTTTGATGAAAGCCCCGGATTATTCCGGGGCTTTTTTTTTGACCATCGGAGGTAAACTGAACTGCCAGTTTTTGTTTCATTATTCTGCGATGCGGATGAGTTCCATGAGTCGGAATTCAGGAGCCTTATTGCCTGGTAAATCCAAGGCCTTGAACCTTAATGGACCTCTGCCCTCCCGTAATTTGATACGTCCCATCTTGAACGGCTTGAAATCTTTGACATAAGATTCCTGCCGTTTGACTCGGTCATGCTCACCGCCCCGCACTGGAGGGTTCCAAACCTTGGTGTATCGTGCCCGCAGCCTGTTTCCATTGAATTCCAACTCCATCAAGGCATTTAGATCCTCTGCAGCACAGGACTGGTGAATCACGACGTCAAAGGAACCTTGCTTCAATACTTCAATATTCCAGGTCAATTGGTCTTCGGTGGAGATCCATTCGGTGAAGTACGAATCGTTGGGGAACCGGTTCGATCGTTTGATGTTACCAGAGGCTGTTGCATCGCGTGCTGGTAGTTGTGTGATAGCAAAATCGGGATGCCCCACGGTGAATGGGCGTTTATCTTTACCGTAGTCCTTCAAGACTTCTTGGCTCCATTTGGCGATGGCTTGACTCAGCCTGGAGGTTTCATTAGGAAACTCTCCACTCACATCATGACGTTGTTCTCCATCTTGGGTCATGTCGAATAAAGCTCCCTGGTGATCCATTCGAAAGCGCTGGTTGCGCACACTTACTCTGCCGTTCCAGTGAGAGAAAATTTGTCTTTCTAAACCCACCGATTGTCCTCCCAGTAACAGGGGTTTCAGGCTGGTTCCATCCAGGGGTTTTTCTGGGGTCCATTCGATTCTGGCCATGTCAGACAGGGTTGGCAGAAGATCGATCGCTCCACCTATCTGCTTGATCACCGTGCCGGGCCTGATAACGGTAGGCCAGCGCATCAGCAGGGGGCTCCGAACCCCACCCTCATCCGTAGATCCTTTCCGGCCCTTCATACGGCTATTCCATCGCCGACCATTCGGGCCGTTGTCACAAAAATAGATTACGATGGTGTTTTCAGATAAGTCGAGTTCATCCAATCGATCCAGCACCCTGCCAACATTCCAGTCAATATTCTCGCACATCGCAAGTGCAGCCTTTGTATGCTGGAGGTTCTCCTTCTTATCCTCCAGGTGCCGAAGCTCAAGCTCCTTGTCTTTAAACCTTTCCCAAAAAGGATCGGGGACCTGCATGGGGGAATGAGGCGTGTTGTATGGGAGATAACAAAAGAAAGGTTGATCCTTGTTTGTTTCTATAAATGAGATGGCTTTGTCAGTGAAATCATCGATGACGAACCCTTCGCCCCTGACCTGCTTCCCATTGTATTCGAGTGGAGGACTGAAATAATTCCCCCAGTGACCTGAGCAAAAACCGTAGAACTCATCAAAACCCCGAGCATTTGGATGATAAGGGGCCTGCATTCCATTATGCCATTTACCAAAAGCTCCGGTTGCATATCCGGCTCGCTTGAAAACCTCCCCGATAGTGGTTTCGTCTGCATTCAAGCGTTCTCCTCCAGCAGATGTGCTGTAAACACCTCCTCTGGGGTGGTATCTTCCAGTGAGAAACTCCGCGCGGGTGGGGGAGCAAACCGGGCAAACGAAGAACCGGTCCATCATGGCACCATCTCGTGCCAGTGAATCAATCCTGGGAGTGGAAAGGTTCGTATTACCATTCAGGCTCAAGTCTCCCCATCCTTGATCATCTGAAAGTATCACAATGACATTTGGAGGTCTTGTTGAATTCTCTTGAGCGTAACTCACCAAATGAAGTGTGAGTGCGAGCCATGTCAGGACCCGGAAGCGTTTTGTCAGGATAATTAATTTCATGGTAGCTGATACAATGTTTATATCTATACCAAGGCGGAACGAAATTGAAAAGATGTGAAGATTTGCAGACAAAGACGGATCGTGATAAGATCGCATGTAGAACTGAATATGAATGTATTCCGTATCAAATTGTCTGCCAATACCGACCGCCAGACGTGGACATGGCTTCTTGGTTTAACGGTATTTGTAATGATTTCATGGGCTCGAGCGGACAGCGCTGACGCAGGCAAATTCACACGACTCACGGAAAAATCGGCGGACATCGACGACCAGATGGCCCGCATGGAATCACTCCCCAAGTTCATCCGGGGCAAGTCAATCTATCAAAATCAGTGTGCCAGCTGTCATGGTGAAAATGGACAGGGGGTGGCTGAGGAATACGATGAACCTCTTTTTGGTAATCGTTCACTGGAGAATTTGACTCGTCGAATCGTCAGAACCATGCCTGAGGAAGATCCCGATTTATGTGTTGATGAGGACGCAGTTGCGGTCTCAACGTATGTGTTCCATTCCTTCTACTCTGCTGAAGCCCGGCACAATATGGGGATGGCACCTCGCATTGAACTGGCACGTCTAACGGTTCCGCAATATCAGAATTCAGTCGCGGATTTACTCGGGTACTTAACGCCTTCGATGGAAGTCAAGGGCCCCAAGGATCCTTCATTGAAGGCTTCTGGACCGGGAGAAGCTGGCCTGAGCGCGGTCTATTTCCAGTCCAAGGGCATGAACAAGGCAAATAAGCAAAAACTGGAGCGGATTGACACTCACATTGAATTTGATTTCAAAGAGGGCAGCCCTCACGCGGATATTGAGCCAGATCAGTTCGCCATTATTTGGGAGGGGGCATTCCACGCCGAAGCAACCGGTCATTATGAGTTTCGTGTTTCCACACAAAACGGGGCAAGGTTGTATCTCAACAATGATCCGGGGCGCGCTCGAGGCAAGCTGCGTGACGATAGTTCTGTCCCTGGACAGCAGGCCTTGATAGATGGCTGGGTCAGTTCAGGAGAAATGAGAGCGATGGAGGCCCGTTTGTTTCTCCTCGGTGGGCGACATTATCCGATTAGACTGGAATATTTCAAATATCTGGAGAAAACCGGTTCCATTAAATTGGAATGGAAGCCACCTCATGGGATTTGGCAAGTCCTGAATGGTGAAGTGCTCAAAACCAAGCGACCGCCCCGCACGTTTGTCGTTGAAACCATATTTCCAGCCGATGACCGTAGTCTGGGATATGAAAGAGGAAGTTCGGTTTCATGGAGCTGGTTTGAGGCAGTCACTCAGGCGGCGGTAAAGACTTCTTCCGAGATCGTTGAACGATTGCCTTTGCTGGCGGGTTTCAAGGCAGGAGATGAAAACCGCGCATCCAAACTCAAGGAATTTTTACCGAATTTGGCTCAATTGGCCTACCGCCGACCTTTGACCGGAGATGAGGATCTCCTGTTTCGAGAGGAGCTGTTGGCCAAGGCAGAAAGCCCAGAAATAGCTGTCAGGAGGGGGGTCATGCTTGCACTTACTTCGCCTTCATTTCTTTATGCTCCATGGAACGCGTCGGATTCCAATCCGGATCCCTATCATCTGGCTTCTCGCCTGGCTTTATTTTTATGGGATTCCATGCCCGACCGGGAGCTCATGAATGCTGCAGCAAAGAATCAATTGAATTCCAGAGAACAGGTTCTTGTTCAAGTCCAACGCATGCTCCATCACCCTGCATCCAAAAGGAAAATGCGCTGCTTTTTCGAGCACTGGTTGGAAATTGAAGAACGTGATCTCCAAAAGGACAGTGAGCTGTATCCTGATTTTGATGAAAAACTCATCGTCGATTTGCGGAAGTCTTTGAATTTGTTTATCGAAGATGTCGTCTGGAGCGATCAATCGGATTACCGTCAGTTATTGCTGGATGATCACTTGATATTGAACCCGTTTCTCAAAGAATATTACATTTCTCAAGAAGGATCTGAAAATGGTCTGGAACCTGAAAGAAATAAACCAACAACTGGGTTTCAGCGTGTTCGTTTTCCCAGAGAACAAAGGTCGGGCATACTCACACATCCTTATTTATTGAGCGCCTTTGCGTATCACGATAATACGTCGCCCATACATCGAGGCGTTTTTCTTACTCGCAACGTCGTGGGTCGGGCTTTGAATCCACCTCCTGTCGCGGTTGCCTTCAAGGACAGTGATTTCCCCGAAGATATTACCATGCGCGAAAAAGTAACCCAGCTCACGAGTGATACGGCCTGCATGGCCTGCCATTCAGTGATTAACCCGCTGGGATTTGCACTGGAAAACTTTGATGCTGTTGGACGTTGGCGAACGCATGAAAAAGCAAAGCCAGTGAACACCCTCAGTCAGTATTTGACTGAGGACGGTGAGCTCATTGAAGTTGAACGCGCGCGCGATATCGCGGAATTTGCCGCAGGAAATGAAGCGGCGCACACGGCTTTTGTTTCACAGATTTTTAAGTATTACGTCAAGCAACCTCCCGCTGCTTTCGCCCCGGATGCGTTGCAAAGCTTGAGATTGCAATTCACTGAGGGGGGTTTTAATATTCAAAAACTAGTCATGGAAATGGCAGTCTTGGCAGTCACGTTTGACTTGGAAACAGGAACACAACTTTAAAGCAATGACAAAGAACATTTTCAATCGCCGTCGATTCCTGCGAGATCTCGGACTTGGAGCAGCAACTCTTCCTTTTATTTCTGGGCTACCGAGTCTTAATGCCTCCAAAACAATGACAGGAGAAGCACCCAAGCGATTGGTTGTGATGTTTTCGCCAAATGGCACTTTACCCGATGAATTTTGGCCGGATGAGTATGGGGACGATGTTCCTCTTCAGTTAAAACCGATTTTAAAGCCCCTTGAGGCTTTTTCCGACCGGATGTTGATCCTCAAAGGGGTCCATAACAAAATTCGAGGTGATGGGGACAATCACATGCGCGGTATGTCGTGCTTGTTGACAGCGACTGAATTGCTACCAGGCAATATTCAGGGTGGCAGCGATTCCCCGGCGGGATGGGCTGGGGGAATTTCCATTGATCAGGAAATTAAAAACCATTTTCAATCACAGGAATCAGTCCGCACTCGATTTGGATCGCTTGAGTTTGGCGTTGCTGTTCCGAATCGTGCGGATCCTTGGACACGTATGTGCTATGTTGGAAGCAACAAGCCTCTGACACCCATTGATGACCCAGGTCAGATGTTTGAAAAGCTCTATGGAGGCGCGCAGGATCGTAAACACATGTCCAGCGTGTTGGATCATGTTCGAACCGACTTGAGGCGTGTGTCGAGAAAACTAAGCACCGAAGACAAGCGACTGCTGGACGAGCACATGGAAATGGTTCGGAGATTGGAAAATGATATCGCAGCTGCTGAAACCCAGAATGATCTGGTCCACCCTGAGCCCGAAATTGATCCAGATATTGAGTTGGTGAACGACAACACACCAGAGATCAGTCGCATGCAGATTGATCTTTTGGTCAATGCGCTTGCCAATGATATGGCCCGTGTTGCGTCTCTACAATACATGCGGTCAGTAGGTCAGGCACGCATGCGTTGGCTGGATATTCAAGAGGGACATCATTCTCTTTCACACGAGCCAGATAATAATGAAGATGCCAAAGAGAAACTGAGGCGAATTAATTACTGGTTTGCCACAGAACTGGCTTACCTGGCTCAGCGTCTGGCCGAAACTCCTGAGCCCGGGGGCAGGGGGGGCAGCATGCTGGATAATACTCAGATTGTCTGGCTGAATGAACTCGGAAAAGGAAACTCTCATACTCTTTCAAACATTCCATTTGTGCTCATTGGCGGTGGAGCAGGGTTCAAAACAGGACGAGCTCTTGATTTTCAGGGTGTTCCACACAATGCTCTCTGGCTTTCCCTTGCTCATGGACTAGGTCATCAGGAGCTGAATACATTCGGGACCCAAAAATACTCTTTGGATGGACCGCTGTGTATCAGCTAATCATGAGGAAGCTCTTTTCAAAGACACGTAAGTGCCTTTTTTGGGTGGTTAAAGCAGTAGGTTTTTGATTTTTAATAATTCTTTCAAAACCTCAATCAACTAAACCTACCCATCCAGTTAACAGGCGTTGAACACAGGGTTAGTGGCTTTTTTTTCGGGCTGCTATGGATTTCTTTGAAGCTGGGATCGGGCGTTTCGATTGCTTCCTTTTCGTAGGTATGGTTGTTCTGGATTTCCCAGGTGCGTCTTTCTTTTTCACCGCACGCTTCTTGCGCCCACCACGAATGGATTCAACTTTCTTCGGGCGATTACGCGGTTCGAAAATGATAGGACATCCTTCATAACCAAAAGCCTTGCGGATTTGACCTCCGAGGTATTTTGAATACTGGTCGGTGAACAAATCCTTGCGATTCACAAACAATCGAAAGGTAGGTGGTGATAGTTTTACCTGTGTTGCATAAAAAAACTTCAGCCGAGTGCCTTGCTTGGATGCAGGCTGCCTTGTGTTCACCGCGTCTTGTAAAGTTCGGTTGAGCAGTGCTGTAGGAACTTTCTGGTTCAATTGATCTGCAACAAACCGGATAGCCTCCAGCAATCGATCCAGATGGAATCCTGTTTCAGCACTTGTGAAGATAACTGGAGCGTAATCCAGGAAAAATAACTGCTTTTGCACCCATTCTCCAAAATCTCCAAGTGTGGTGAGCCATGAGGATTTGCTGCGCTTTTTGTTGATGGACTCGTTGATTTCATCACGTGCGGCCTCAACTGATTTCTCGTAAAGATCCCATTTGTTGACCACCAGGATACATGCCTTTTTCGCCTCTGAAATTTTCCCGCCAATTTTTTTGTCCTGCATGGTCACACCGCACTGAGCATCCATGACATGCACCGCTATGTCACATCTTTCGATAGAATCCTCAGCGCGCTTGACGCTGAAAAATTCAACCGAATCATCGATGCGGCGTCTTTTCCTTATCCCTGCCGTGTCAATGAGCACATAGGAATGTCGCTTGCCTTCAGCTTCAATTTCGATGGGAACATCCACTGAATCTCGAGTGGTTCCTGCTATGGGGCTGACAATGACGCGATCGGAACTGGCAAATGAATTAATGATACTGGATTTGCCGACATTTGGTCTGCCTATAATGGCTAGCTTGAGTGGTTCCGCTTCGTTATTCGCTTGAAGTTCCAGAGAATCATCCTGGGAGTTTTCATTCAGGTCTTCTTCCAGAGTCGGGAGCGAATCGATTGCCTTTTTCATCAAGTTATCCATCCCGCGGCCATGAATGGCAGAAACTGGATAAATCGCATTGAAACCCAGTGCGTTCAGCACCTCCGCATCTTCATCAAAGCCTGCATGATC
>JBDQII010000159.1:0-10021 GCA_040264395.1 Verrucomicrobiota bacterium | reverse complement strand
ATGTAAGCCGAATCTTGGTTCCAAGTCCAAGTTTGCTCTGAATATTTATTTCACCACCAAGCAGATCAACATAATGTTTGCAAATTGAAAGCCCAAGCCCTGCGCCCTTTTGAGTTTGCGCATTTTCTCCTGCCTGAAATAATGGCGTGAACAAATGTTCCCTGTCACTTTCTGAAATCCCTGACCCCGTATCAGTGATTGTCAACCCTAGGATCGTCGCTCGCGGATGCTGATTTTCGTTCTTTTGATCGACTGAAGGTTTCCATTCGCAATCAACGGATATTAAACCACTTTGAGTGTACTTTATTGAATTACCAACGATGTTTAACAGTATTTGCCTGATCTTGCCGGCATCTCCTGTAAGTGGCTTGGGCACATCATCCGGGATATTCCAATGAATTGGAACATTACCGCTTGAATCGTGCATGGAAAGCATCCCCTGCAATTCATTGAAAAGTAATTTCAGATCAAATTCCGTTTCGATGACTTCATCCCTTTTACCCGCGTCGACCTTACCTAATTGAAGGATATTTTCTATCATAGCTAATAAGTGATAACCACTGGTCTCGATAATTCTCAACGATTCCTGCTGATCCTTTGTGAGGTTCTCCCCCTCTGCAATCAATTGACTGAATCCGATAATAGGGTGAAGAGGGGTTCTTAATTCATGGCTCATGTTGGCAAGAAAAACGCTCTTGGCTTTATTTGCCTCATTAGCTTGCACGATGGCAGTTTCCAAAGTCTGGGTCCTTTCACGCACTGTCGATTCAAGCAAGTTACGATGCGATTCAAGTTCCTTCGTGCTGCGATTAACGAAGGAGCTCATCCTGTTGAAAGAGGAGGTGAGAACACCTATTTCATCCATACAAAGCACAGGAAGCGTTGTGTCTAAATTCCCTTGTTTGACTCGATGCACTCCACCCAGCAGGGTGCGTAGAGGCAGGATCAGTGAATGGTGAAATAATATAGGTATTCCTACCAACACGATCAGACAGCCAATGATCACAGATAATATGAAAATCTTGGCATTAGGAAGTCCCGCTTGGCTTAAGATCAGATTTTGATCATAAACCACCCCATTGGAACTGATGCGTGAAACAGCCGGAGATTTCTCAGTGAGGTGCCATCGATCAGGTTTCGTGGATTTATCTCCCGGCACGAGACCGTATAGGCGCACATCTCCGGGGCGACGTACGTGGCTATAAATAATGTCCCTTGATTGCATTTCGCCATAATTAAGCTGGATCGTTCCATCGCTGTACAGAACAATTTGGAATGAATGCTTCAGTGCCTTATTTCGTTTGGACGGGATATTAATCCATGAGAAAACAGCACGCTCGGCTGAGATGTTCGTAAAAAGACCTCCTCCTTCCTTGATTGCATAACCATTGGTATCCAACAAAGCCGCAACAATCAGCGGGTGATGACCGTAATGAAGGTCGAATGCCCCAGATTTGACAGCATTCTGAAAAGAAATGTAACCGCGAATGGAAGCAAAAACGCTGTGATATCCTTCTCCGAAGTATGGAAATTTGAAAGGTAATACCAACTTACCGTTGTCAGGCTTGTGAATTGATCCAATGTCATTTAACCAATTTAGCGGGCCACTTTCTATGAGATAATCTGTTGCATCATTTTGAAAGGTGATTTTAAGACTCTTGTTTTCGGGCACTTTCAAAGCACCTCCCTTTCCAGAGTCACTCATATTATTGAATGCAGTCTGACGATCGTTCCGCAAAATGCAAACACCACAAAAGTTTAAGAGGAGCAGGATTAAACTCAGAAAAATACCTATCAATTTAACCTGCAGGGATGTTCTCTCTGCCGATGCGCTCAGATAGAAAAGGACGAAGATAGAAAAAAGTATCAGGCTACCAGATGCGACGATGGTAGGATCTATGTTAAGGCAAACTAAAGGAGGAATGAAAAAACAAATTAGGCATAAATTTCGAGATGCCCGCAACTGCTGATGTTGAGGGTTTAAGAACCGCAAGACCAGAGACCTTTTTTTGACCCTAGGAAATTGGTAGGTTGCCTGCCTAAAAAAGAGAAGGATTGTCCAGATGAATGAGAGACCAGGTACCGTATACTGGAACGAATTAGTCCAATATGCACAATCATCGATAAAGCTTAACCGGAGTAGATTAATGCCGGTGTAAACCGTAAACAATCCGATTGCGGCCAAGACCAGAAGGACTATCTTTACCTCCCATGGATGGACCTCCAACTTTCTTGGGAAGTTATACGCAAGCCAGGTGGTACATGCCGAGACCCCCCATAAAGGAATGAGATACAAAACCGAGCAGATGAAAGCCCATTTTTGATGAAAGAAACTTAAACCGAAGGAAAAAAGCGCAAAGAGTAAAACAGAAAATCCAAATGCGGCAAAGGAAGACTGCGCGGGAGTACGCTGTCCACGCAAAAGGTCGTAGAGACCAAATGCAGAAACTGCCGCTGAAAGGAGCGTCAGCGAGAGATAAGCAAGCGATGTTTCAGTGAAAACGAAGTCCATATTGTGCACAAGGAGACCATTGTTTAAATAAAAATTCTATTGTGGTTATATAACAACATCAACCTTAATATGAATTCCCCTTGAATGTTATAACTTATCGCACACGACTAACGTTCCTTTAAGTCTTATCCATGCCCAACACGCAATCAAACCAAAAGGCAATAATAACCAAGCTGAAACACCAAAACCCGCTGGCAGATAGCCAGCAATCACGGCGAGCCCACCTGCAACCAACGCATATGGCATTTGAGTCCTGACATGGTCCAATGGGTCACACCCACTGGAAAAAGATGAAACGATAGAGGTGTCACTGATGGGTGAACAGTGGTCACCGAATACAGCTCCCGTAAGGACTGACCCGATGGTTACAATCACAACATGACTCAACTCTTGTCCCAATTCCCAACCGGTTAAACTGACCGCCACCGGAATAGCCAATGGCATCATGATACCCATCGTCCCCCAAGAGGTTCCCGTACTGAATGACATGACTGATGACAGTATAAAAACAAGTGCAGGCAGAAGCGCAACAGGAAGCCAATCGCCAAGAAAGCCAACCAGCCACTCTGCCGTCCTGAGATCATGGATTACATTACTGAGCATGAAAGCAAATACCAGTATCAACATCGGCATGAACATGTGACGCATTCCTTCAAAGAAAATCTGCACTGGTGATTCCTTGCTACTCTCTGGCGCCATGAACCTCGTCAGCATAATTGCAGCAACCGATGCAAATGCGGTGGCACAGATGAAAACAATGTCAGCTCGAGCTCGCCCAAATACTTGGATAGCTCCTGACAATGAAAACTTCTCGTTCAACCCACCACCCTCGACATATAACCCTCCAAACACTCCCAATATGAGGATAAGCAACGGAATCAGACCAACAGCTAGTTTTCGCTTGGCATGAGCCGCCTTTTTTGGCGTTCGGATCGGACGAGCAGGACGCTTTCTGCGCTCAAAAGCAAGCATAGGGCCATACTCTCTCCCTAGCCAAATCGTCAAAAAGACGATCGCTAAAGCAAAATAGTTGTAAAACCGATAGGGAAGACTTTGAATCAAGAGCTTGTAAGGAGCAATGGAGGGATCCGCTACAGTCACTCCCGCATTTTCAAAACCTGCAAATATCAATCCCATTTCTGTAGCAATCCAGGTCGAAATCAAAGCAAAAGAGGCGATTGGAGAAGCAGTCGAATCAACAATAAAGGCTAACTTTTCTCGTGAAACACCCGCGCGATCTGTCACCGCACGCATGGTTTTGCCGACCAGCATACAATTTGCCAGACCATCAAAAAAAACGAGCCACCCCATTCCAAATGCTCCAAGTCCGGCTCTTTTGCGCGAATCACCCGCTCCCAGAAATTTCTGAGCCAGAGCATGCATGCTTCCGTTGCGATTCAGAACCTCTACAAAGCCTCCCATCATGAAGGAGAACAAAATAACGCTGACTTTCGATGGATCTGCCAGCACAGGAACAAGGTGCTTGGCAAACAAGTCAACGAATGCCCGAAAGATATTTCCATCGTTCAGCAGCACGGCACCGGAAAAAGCGCCAATGAATAGCGAAACGTAGATATCCCTTGTCAAAAAAGCCAGAAGGATAGCCACGACACTCGGCCAGATCACAGAAGGACCCTGCAAGCTCTCCGGCAAGACAGCCCAGAGAAAAGTCGTCAAAGGCACACCCCAGATAATCCATTTTGTTCGTTTGGTTAGCTTCATTCCAACTGATTATTCTTGAATAACACAAAAGCAGACAATCAGGCAATCTGTTGCTTACTAAAAGTGAGCAGGGCTTTGGCGGAGAAAGGCAGGTTTTTACTTCTTGTCAGGAAACAAGCGCTCATACTCTCGCATGACATAAAGATCCGTCATTCCTGCCAGGTAGTTGCAAACAGCTCGTGGACCTTTGGTTGAGCCTTGATGTCTACCGAATTGAGATCCCATTTCATGAGGCTTTTCCATGAAGTAATGAAAGAGAGGCACCAACATTCTTACAGCTTTCAAGTTCGGTTCATGTACAACAGGATTGTAATAGAGATTGCGATAAAGGTATTCCCTGAGCTCAGCATTCCAGCGTTTGCGCGCACGACTATAGTCGACCAAATTGTTCTTGTGGGCCCTTACTTCGCTGACATGACTGACACCTGAAGTCCTGAGGCAGGTTTCCGTTGTGTGGACCACATCTTTGACCATGTCATCAATAATGCATCGAATGATGAAATAGCGGCGTGATTCATTCTTGAGATCACCATATTGCCGCTGAACGCGCTCACTGGACATCCTCCATAATTCAACATGTGCTCTGAGCTGCGGCTCGCGGATTAACCCCGAATCAAGTCCATCGTCCAGATCGTGGCTGTAGTATGCTATTTCATCCGCAAGATTTGCGACTTGTGCTTCCAGAGATGGACGATTGAAGGTTTCCACACTTCCTGAATCAGAAGCCCCTGAGAATTGGTAATGTTTGGCAAGCCCCTCCCGCGTTTCCCATGTTAAATTGAGCCCAGGAAAACAAGGGTATTTTTGCTCTAGTTCTTCAATCACTCTCAAGCTTTGCAGATTATGCTCAAATCCACCATGGTCCTTCATCAACTCATTGAGAGCTTCTTCGCCCTTATGACCAAATGGAGAGTGCCCCAGGTCATGAGCAAGCGCAATGGTTTCACAGAGGTCTTCATTGAGGCGAAGCGCACGGGCAATGTTACGGGCAATACCCGCAACTTCCATGGTGTGGGTGAGTCGGGTACGAAGGTGATCACCCGTACCATTGAGAAAAACCTGCGTTTTATACTCAAGCCGTCGAAAAGCCTTCGAGTGAATCACGCGGTCCCTGTCCCGCTGGAAATGGGTACGCCACTCCGGGGGATCTTCCGAGTGTGTGCGTCCCAGAGAATCGCTGCTTAATTGTGCAAATGGAGCCAAAACCCGCGACTCACGCTGCTCCAACTCCTTTCGATCGCAAGGCATGCAATTATTGTTTTGAAAGACCGATCGCCTCTTTGGGAAAGGCATCTTCCAGGGGGATCCTTTTGAGCTCGAACAAGCGCCGGATCGTTTCTTCAATCAGATTATTGGGGCAGCTTGCTCCTGCGGTGATACCGATCGTCATATTTCCTTCGGGCAGCCAGTCTGATGTGAACTCCTCTATTTGCCTATGCTGATTGAAATGCTTGATTGTTTCACAGGACTCCATCATGGCGGCATTCTTGATGAAATAAGTAGGTAGGCAGGCTTCCCCCATTTCAGCAAGATGTGAGGTATTGCTTGAGTTATACCCCCCTACCACAACAAGCAGATCCATGGGCTCGGTTAGCAGTTTTTCGAGGGCGTCTTGACGATCCTGAGTTGCGCTGCAGATAGTGTCGAAATAACGGAAATGGTTCCCCAAATCCTTGGTGCCATATTTTTGTTCCATGGCCTCTTTTAACCTGCGCTGAACTTCCTCAGTTTCGCCTCTCAACATGGTAGTCTGATTGGCAACACCAATCGCTTTCAAATGAATATCAGGATCAAACCCCTCGGAATAAGCTCCTTTGAAGATCGTTAGAAAATCCGTCTTATCGCCGCCATGGAGTATGTAATCGCAAATACGGTCTGTTTCCTCCAGAGTAAATGTCACTAAGTAATGTCCATTGGAAGCCGTGGCCTGAGAACTAGTGGCCTTGGTCTCCTCATGCCATGCCTTGCCATGAATGATACTGGTCACCTTATCCTTTGAATACTGCTTCACTCGTTTCCAGACACTCATGACATCACCACATGTCGTATCAACCATGACACAGCCCTTTTCCTGAATGGCCTGTCGAGTTCCTACCTCCGTGCCAAAGGCGGGTATGATCACGACATCCTCCGATGTTAAATCATCCAATTCCTCCGTGGAAGGGCGACTTGAGATAGCACGGATTCCCATCATTTCGATTTGTTCATTAACCTCGGGATTGTGAATAATTTCTCCCAACAGAAAGATGCGGGCTGGATTCGGGAAAACCTTACGAGCTGCATAAGCCAGGTCGATGGCTCGCTCAACTCCGTAACAAAACCCAAATTGCTTGGCCAGACGTATGGTCATTCGGCCGGGTACCACCACTCGGTTTTCGTGCGCCCGAATGTATTCTACCAGGGAGCTGCGATAATGAGTGACGACCTCGGCCTGAACTTCCTTCATGACGTCCGGTCGTCTGAGATTGATTTTTTTAGGTTTTGTAGAGACAGAAGATGCCATTGACCTGAAGCCTAGCATGACAACGCATGAAGAGAAAGGTGATTTTAGATCAAAGGAGAAAGTAAAACAATCATGCCGACAAGCATCTCAAAGGGCCCCGTCATGAAAGAAATCAAGCATTGAAATCAGCTTTGATTTCGTTGCAAAAAAAACAATCAACTGGCATAAGACGTCGATGTATTATCGCCGATTTGGCAAAACTGAACTTAAAATGCCGGTGTTTACCTGCGGCGGTATGCGCTACCAACATCAATGGGTCGATACCGCTCCGGAAGACATCCCAAAAAAGAACCAAGCGAACCTTGAAGCCACCATTCACAGGGCACTAGAACTCGGAATTAACCACATCGAAACGGCACGAGGATACGGCACCTCAGAAATGCAACTCGGGTGGCTCCTCCCCAAATTGCCTCGTGAAAAAATGATTGTGCAAACAAAAATCGCACCCTTTGCCAGTCAAAAAGAGTTTTACGAAACCTTCAACCAATCCATGCAATATCTTGGATTGGATCACGTGGAACTCTTGTCCATTCATGGCATCAATAATCATCAACTACTGGATTGGACGACTCGAAAAGGAGGATGCCTCGAAGCCGCCTACGAATTAAAAAAACAAGGTCGAGCGAGACATATCGGATTTTCAACACATGCAACTCCGGATATCATACTGGAGGCAATCAAGACCGACGCATTCGAATACGTCAACTTGCATTGGTATTTTGTCAATGATTTGAACTGGTCTTCCGTTGTAGAGGCCGCGGCTCGAGATATGGGAGTATTCATCATCAGCCCCAACGACAAGGGAGGGATGCTGTATGATCCACCTGCCAAGTTGGCAGGACTCTGCGATCCACTCAGTCCGATGGCGTTCAATAACCTCTATTGTCTGGCAAGGCCTCAAATTCATACCCTGAGTATTGGAGCAGCCCGCCCGAGTGATTTTGATGAGCACCTCGCTTCATTGCAACACTACGGCAATGCCACGCAAACAATGAAACCCATTGAGCAAGCATTGCGGATTGAAATGAATCGAGTATTAGGTAAGGAATGGTGTGAAGAATGGGCGCAAGGGCTTCCCGAATACGTTGATATGCCGGGCGAAGTAAATCTGGTAGAAATCCTCCGGCTCTGGACCTATGCCAAGTCTCTCGATATCGTAGAGTGGGGTAAAATGAGATACAACCTTCTGGGAAATGCTGAGCACTGGTTCCCTGGTCAAAATGTCACTCACTTGCCAGCAGCAGCCTCCGAGTGGGTTCACCTGTTAAAAAGGAGTCCATTTAAAGACCAGATCCCGGGCATCCTTCAGGAGGCTCATAAAATACTGTTCGAAAAACCGGTGCAGCGATTAAGTCAGTCCTGATGGGAGGCTCAGTGGATTCGGTCCATCAAAAAAGCCACCGCTAAACGGTGGCTTTTTTGTGAAAGAATTAAAATCGAGACGTTCCCGATTACTTCATCAGCAGCAGCTGACGCGCTTGCTTGATAGAGCGACTTAGGCGCCGCTGAAATGGTGCAGGTAGACCCGTATATTTGCGAGGCAGGATCTTGCCTTGTTCGGTCACGTATCGTCGAAGCAGATCGACATTATACGGTGCCAAAGCATCAATGGTAAAGTCGACCACAGGCTTTGGCCTCGGTGTGCGTGTTGTATAACGCCCGGTGGTCTCACCGCGACGTCCCTTTTCCTTGTTATTCTTGCGTGGCATATCTTATGTTAATTGAAATTAATGTTTAACACTCAATCTACTTGATCTCACGATGGAGGGTGTGGCGCCTAAGAAATGGGTTGTATTTCTTTTTTTCAACCTTTTCAGTCTGCAATTTTTTGTTGCGTGAGGTCATGTAGCGTGAGGGCGGCTTACCTTCCTTACGTGCTTCTGTACATTCAATAGTGACTATTTCTCGTGGCATGATTTTTAATCCTTGTCTCGATTCGGTTTACGATCGGAATCATCATCATCCGATTCTACAACGGGCGTAGCTCCTGGCGAATCAACAGAGCCAAGTGTCCCAAGTCGTCGCTGGCGAGCAACGCCATCTTTTTCTAGCTGCATTTGTGATTCCACGGTGAAACGAGTCCAGGGAATAGCTTCCAAACGCGCTTTGGGAATTGGCTTTCCAGTCAATTCACAAACGCCATAAGTTTCTTTTTCAATTCGGCGCAAGGCTTCTTCGATTTCATAAACCGCATCCTGATCGGATGACAGAAGACTCAACGCAAAGTCTCGATCAAAGTTATCTGTCCCGGAATCGGCCATGTGGAGACTATAACTTTGCATCTCTTCAGCTGACTCTTTGGCCAACCCATCCATCTGTGCCATCAGACGCTCGTGTAATTCCAAGAGAGTTTTGTAATATTTCGACCATTGCGGCTTCACTTTGGTCGAACTCCAGTTCTTGGATTTTGCTGACTTGGAGCTAGTTTTTGTTTCCTGAACAGGAATTCCCAGAATGGCTGCTGTTGTCGCTGTGGCAACAGTTGACCCACCCTTTTTAGCTTTGGCTCCAGTCACTTTTTTTGCTGTTTTTTTCTTCGTTGTCACGGGTTCTAATCCATGTAGTTCAGCCAGTTCCGATCAGGTCTGGCAGTTCAACAGAACGCCAGAAATTTTGTTAAGAGCGGTGGAATTTAGCAAAGCCTTTTCAAATTACCACCTTTTTTTGAGGGATAAGTAAATTTTGTATTCAGAAAAGGCGAACGATTCCCCCGTCCACTGCCGAACCTTGGTGTGCTAGCTTGAACGAACGATGGTTGCGTAATATTTACTGGCGAGCCTTGCGACGACGCATGTCTTTCTCTTTGACAAGCATCGCAGCTTTGCCAATGCGACCACGCAAATAAGTCAACTTAGCACGTCGAACAGAGCCATGGCGGTCAACGTCGACTTTGGCAACACGAGGTGAGTGCACTGGGAATACACGCTCAACTCCTTCGCCATAGCTGATGCGCCGGACAGTGAATGATTCATTCACACCTGATCCCCCTCGAGCGATGACAATGCCAGCAAACACCTGGATGCGCTCTTTATCACCTTCAACCACACGGACATGCACCTTCACGGTGTCGCCAACCGAAAAATTCAGAGGCTCCTTGCGAAGGCTGTCGGCCTCAATTTTTTTTAACAATTCCTGATTCATACAACGTTGTGATTTTTCAATTTGGGCAAAGCCCCTCTATTTTAAATACTTTACCAAATCCGGGCGCATCGCCTCGGTTCGTTTAATCGCCTGTTCGTGCCGCCACTTGGCTATTGCCGCATGATTGCCCGACATCAAAATTT
>JBDQII010000158.1:0-10092 GCA_040264395.1 Verrucomicrobiota bacterium | reverse complement strand
TGGGGGGGATTGCTGCATAGCGGCCCTCAAACCAGGCGAGTAAGCCATAATTCAATGAAGCCGGGATTCCATAAAAATAATCGAAACCTTTGTCCAGCGGCATATCCTTTACAGGCATGGACCAATCACGGTTTTCAGGCGTACCCGGGAAATTCATGCCTAGATGCCACTTGCCTACCATCCCGGTGTGGTAACCCCTGTTTTGAAAAAGAGTCGCCAAGGTCATGCGGTCATTCGGAATCAGGCATTGATTTTCTGCCCCAAAAACCCCTTTTTTCAATTTTGTTCGCCAGGCATAACGACCTGTCAGTAAACCGTAGCGTGAAGGAGTACAGACCGAGTCCGAGCTATGCCCGTGAGTGAATGCAATACCTTCCCTCGCCAGACGGTCAAGATTGGGTGTTTTGAATTTTGACTCTGGATTCAAGGCGCTGACATCCCCGTATCCTTGATCATCGGTGTAGATGATAATCACATTTGGCTGATGGAGGTTAGCATGGGCATCAACGACAAAGAGCAATGCGACTCCCAGTAGAAATATTCGTTTGATCATGAATTTTTAGTGTTAGGTGCCATACAGATAAATTTGGTGACCGATGAATTATACCATGCAAACAAATGAGACTCGCGCCACCACTTCAAAATTCCCATGTTACTCCGTGCATTTTTGCTGTCAAAAATAGGCGGACATGTTGATTGAAATCGATTGGTTCATACGCTTTGAGCAGTTCTTAAAGCGAGAGTCCAGTATCACATTCGCCATGCTTGTTTTCAATCTCATGATTCGGTTCAGTGAGCTAGTAACATACTAATTCAGCATTTCTTTAGAACCAGTTTAAATACTTCTTACGAACCAAGATGATTGATTCAGTCCCCATCATGTAGCATGGTATCTCTTGAATGAGTGATCAGGAAATTCAAGATTTGAGGCGAAATTATACCAAGGGGGAATTAGACGAATCCTCCGTCAGTGATCATCCCGTCGATCAATTTGGGGTTTGGTTTGAACAGGCATGCAAGGCGCAGTTACTGGAGCCCAACGCCATGAGCCTGGCAACCTCGACATCGCAGGGGCAAACATCTCTGCGCACCGTGTTGCTCAAAGGTTACGACCGGCATGGGTTCAATTTTTTCACCAATCTGGAGAGTAACAAATCTGTAGATATTCAATCCAATTCAAACGTCTCTCTTTTGTTCCCATGGCTATCCCTTGAACGTCAGGTGATCGTCAATGGTCAGGCTGAATCGATGCCTCGCAGCGAAGTGCTGAAATACTTTGTTACCCGTCCGGTCGACAGCCAAATAGGGGCTTGGGCATCCAGTCAAAGCCGCATCATCACCACACGCAAGCTCCTTGAAATGAAATTTGACGAGATTAAGCGCAAGTTTTCAGGTGGCGAAGTTCCCTTACCTTCCTTCTGGGGTGGGTACAGGGTGATTCCTCGAACAATAGAGTTCTGGCAGGGTCGTCCAAGCCGCCTTCATGATCGGATCCAATATACCTTGAATGAAGACGGTGCATGGGAGAAAGCCCGCCTGGCCCCCTGACTGTGCTGGGACCTGCGGTTTTACGTGGACATTTCCAACATGCGCTCGATAGGTAACTTTGCCTTGTCCAACGTATCCTTTGGCATACTGACATATGGAGATTTGTTGAGCATGCAGGCGTGAAGTTTCTCGAGTGTGTTCATTTTCATGTATTTGCACTCATTGCATGCACAGTTGTCTGTAGGAGCTGGAATGAATTCTTTGTCCGGGCATTCCTTTTTCAGTCGGTGAATCATGCCTGCTTCAGTTGCAATAATGAAAGCGGAAGCTGTGTGCGACTGACAAAAATCTACCATTTTTTCGGTTGAACAAATTTCATCAGCCAGAAGACGCACGGTTTTTGTGCACTCTGGATGCGCGACCAGTGGGGCATCGGGATGCTTTTCACGAATTGCAAGAATGCTGTCTGCCGTGAATTCCACGTGGGCATAACAGTTCCCTTTCCATAGTTCCATGGGGCGTCCGGACTGTTCGATTACCCATGAGCCCAGATTCTCGTCCGGTACAAAAAGAAGATCACGGTCTTTGGGAGCCGCTTCGACAATTTTCATTGCATTGCCGCTGGTGCAGATCACATCGCTGAGCGCTTTAACATCGGCGCTGCAATTGATGTAAGCTATGGTGTAAATGCCAGGGTTGGCATCCTGAAAGGCCTTGAGCTGCGCTGCCGGACAACTCTCTTCCAGAGAGCATCCCGCGTTGCGGTCTGGCAACAGGACCAGTTTATCGGGATTCAGAATTTTTGCTGTCTCAGCCATAAAATGGACCCCGCAAAAAACAATCACCTCCGCATTCGTCTCTGCGGCCTGTCGCGCCAGTCCAAGGGAGTCCCCGACGTAATCTGCCAGGTCCTGAATTTCGGGGATCTGGTAGTTATGAGCCAATAAAACGGCATTAAGTTCCGTTTTAAGGCGTAGGATTTCCCTGGAAAGCGGATCATTAGGCCGGATGCTTTCTGTTTTTCGGGCCTCATTTTCCGTTCCTTCACGCAGTGATATGTGCACCAAAGTGTCACTCATGAGCCAAATCTAAACGTATAGCCGGAAGAGGGCAATCCTGTTGTGGAATATCAGTTTCTTATAAACGTTTTCCTCTTTCGATGCTCAGGAGGAAGAAGATTGGCTTGCATCCTGAATGAGGAGCCTCAAGAATTCGACCTATGAATCGTATCGAGGAGCGTTTTGGCGCTTTGAAAGAAAAAGGGCAAAAAGGCTTGGTTGTGTACATGGGCGCAGGTGATCCAGACCTTGAGGCAACGCGTGAGTTGGCCTTGGCATTCGATGAAGCGGGGGCTGATGTTCTGGAGTTAGGCATTCCCTTCAGTGACCCTTTGGCTGATGGGCCAGTGAATCAAATGGCTGCGCAGCGCGGGCTTGAGTCAGGCACCACTCCCTCCAAAGTGCTTGAAACAGTCAAGAAGATTCGACTTGATTCTCAAATACCCATCGTTTTCTTTGTCTACTACAATCTGCTTCATCGCCATGGATTGGGCGCGTTCATCAAAGACAGTGCCGCTGCAGGTGTCGATGGTATTCTGATCCTTGATCTGCCGCCTGAAGAATCGGAAGACTACAGTCAATTAATGATAGAATCGGGATTGTGTCCTGTATTTCTAGTGGCTCCAACGACGCCTGACAGCCGGATTAAATCCATAGTGGAGCATGGTAAGGGCTTTATCTACTATGTTTCCCGTGAAGGCGTCACCGGTATGCAAGCCAAGGTTTCTGGAAATATTTCAAGTATGATAGACCGTATTCATCAGCACACTGATCTTCCGATTGCCGTCGGTTTCGGGATCTCCAATCCAGATCAAGCAAAAGCAGTGGCTGAAATGGGGGATGCCATTGTGGTGGGAAGTGCAATTGTCAATCAGATCGCTGAACAAGGGAAATCAGACACTCTGGTTCCAACCGTGTCCCATTTTGTTGGTTCACTGGCTCAGGCCGTCAAGGAGGTATAGGCAATACGATCATGAAGCGATCTGCGCGTTACATCATCATCATGGCTGGTGGCAGAGGTGAACGCTTCTGGCCGATGAGTCGAGAGAAAACTCCGAAGCAGTTAATCACATTGTTTGGTCATCAGTCGTTACTGCAGCAGACCGTTGAGCGTGTGCTGCCTGTCGCACCCATCGAAAACATCCTGATCATCACCAATCGTGCACAAGCCGCAGGGGTCAGGAAGCAACTACCCTGCTTACCCAGGCAGAATGTGATTGCTGAACCTTGTGGCAGGGACACATGTGCCGCGATTGTACTGGGAGCTGCCATTGTCGAGCAAAGAAATCCCTGCGGAGTCATGGCAGTCTTACCTGCTGACCATCTTATCCAGGATCAAAAAAAATTCCAGCGTGTCTTAATTGATTGCTTTCAACTTGCTGACAAAGAGGAACAGCTGGTGACGATTGGAATTCAGCCGACACAGCCTGCGACGAGTTATGGTTACATCAAGGAAGGTGTTAACCTCGAGGCGGCGCAAAGAGCAATCAAGGGGAAAACAAAATTCAATAAGGTGGATCGATTTGTGGAAAAACCCAATGCAGCGAAAGCGCGACGGTTTCTCAAATCCGGTCAATACCGTTGGAATGCGGGGATGTTTGTTTGGTCTGTTCAAACACTGATGCATGCCTTTCAAACGCACCTGCCCGAGATGGTCGAAGCGTTTGAAAGTTGGAAACAGGTTGCTGGGAGTGCAAAGAAACTGGCAGCTCAACTCGAGGAAGACTACCCTAATGTCACACGCATTTCCATCGACTATGCCTTGATGGAAAAAGCTTCCAACACGGTGGTTGCTAGCGGGGTTTTTGATTGGGATGATCTCGGTTCATGGACTGCACTTGAGCGGCATTTGAAGTCAGATGGCGCAGGGAACTGTTCCAAGGCCTCACTCGTGCAAGTGGATTCAAGCAACAACATCATCTTTGATGCACGTAAAGGAAGGAAGCAACAGGCCATCGCCCTTGTGGGTATGAAGGATTGCATTGTCGTTCAAACAGATGATGCCTGCATGGTTGCATCTAAATCACACGGCCAACAAATCAAAGCCCTGGTTCAAAAACTTGCAGCTGATCCCGCATTCAGGCATTTGACCTGATCGAGCCTTGTTGAAGCAGTTCAAGGCTGTGTCTTCGTGTAAGGAACACACCCTTCTTCTGATGGCAGGTCTTTCAATAGTTCAGTCGCCGTTGCATGGAAGCCCGGAAACGAAAAATCGGGTTCAATTTCAGCAAGAGGTGCCAGAACAAAGGATCTAAGATGTGCGCGCGGGTGGGGTAAGGTGAGAAACGGGGAGTCCATCCTGATGGAGCCCAGGCAAATCAGGTCAATGTCGATGACACGAGGCTCATTGATCACGCCCGACCGTTTGCGGCCCAGAACACTCTCGATCGCCAGTAGTTTCCTGAGGAAATCCTCGGGGATTGTATCACTGGATACTTCGAATGACATTGCAGCGTTCACAAAACAGGGGGAGCCTTCAGGGCAATCCACTGGCTCTGTTTTCCAGAGCGAGGATCTCGATGTATTACCTTGCGTCAAGCCTTCCAACGCCAGAAAAGCCTCTTGGATGATTCCCTCTGAATCGCCCAGATTTGAGCCCAAAGCAATCAGTGCTTTGTGAGGGTTTTTCATGGGTTTGTCATTCGTTCAAGTGAGACCCAATACATCCTGCATGGAGTAAAGGCCCGGTGATTGATTCACGGCCCAGCCAGCCGCCCTCAGTGCACCATTGGCAAAAGTATCACGGCTCGAGGCTTTGTGTGTCAGCTCGACTCGTTCGCCCTGGTTGGCAAAGACGACCGTGTGATCACCCACGACATCGCCGCCTCTCATGGAATGCATGCCGATTTCTTCCTTGCTGCGAGCGCCCACGATACCCTCGCGCCCATGGCGGATGACTTCATCCAATTGAGCGTCCCTTACCTCAGCAAGGATCTCTGCAAGCGTGGCAGCGGTTCCGCTGGGAGCATCTCGCTTCATGCGATGATGCATTTCAATCACTTCCAGATCAAAATCTGGTCCCAGGATTTGCGTGGCTTTCCGAGTGAGCCAGAAGAGGGTGTTCACACCAGTGGAATAATTGGAAGCCCAGACCATTGGTATGCGCGAGGACTGTCTTTTGATGGCTTCCTTATCATCCTCCGAGTGTCCGGTAGTGCCTATGATCAGAGCTTTGCCAGCTTCGGCGCATATTTCCGCAAACTCACGAGTGGCTTCATAAAAGCTGAAATCGATGACGGCATCTGCCTGATCAAGAATGCTTGAAAGGTCGTCACCCATGTCAATTTTTCCGACGACGTTCAATGCGGAATGCTCCTTTGCGCAACGTATGAGTGCTTCGCCCATACGACCATTGGCGCCTGTGATGATGATGTTTGTCATTGTATTGAAATGGATTGAAATTATTTATCCGCCACTGAGTTCAATGGAAAGGTTTCTCTTTTCTAAATTCATTCTATCTCAGCTTGTCAGTCCCTGAGTGGGTGTTTATTGTTTGCAGATCCACTGATATTATGCAAATCAATGAAATGAGAAAAATAGGTTCAAATCCTCGGTCCATCAGCCTTCGCATGCGCATTGGAATGTTGTCAGCACTTTCCTGCTTCGTCTTTGCCTGCTCTTTCCTTAACTCCGTGCGAGCAGAAATGCCTGCAGTCAAACTGAAACTATTCGCGGAGGGATTCACTTCGCCCATTGCACTAACGCCTTTGAATGATGGCAAGGGAACCTTGCTGTTGGCGGATCAGGTGGGTTTAGTTCACATGGTCACCGCATCTGGTATCGTGCGCGGTCAACCTTTTCTTTCCTTAGTACATCGCATGGCGAAATTAAATATGGGCTTTGAGGAACGCGGTTTGTTGGGCATTGCTGCCCATCCAGATTTTAAGGGAAATGGCAAAATATATGTTTATTACTCCGCTCCTTTGAGAACAAGTGCACCTGCAGACTGGAATCATACCTCGCGGATTTCTGAATTTACCATCATGGAAGGCGACGCAGACCGTGTGGATGTGGATTCTGAAAAAGTGCTGATTTCTATCGATCAACCTTATTTCAATCATAATGGCGGATCCCTTGCGTTTGGCCCGAAGGATGGATATTTGCATATTGCCGTGGGTGATGGTGGAAATGCCAACGGACGGGGCATTGGGCATTCTGAAATCGGGAATAGTCAGGATCTCTCCAATATGCTTGGTAAAATTCTGCGCATAGATGTGGATCATGGGGACTTGTATGGCATCCCCGGCGACAATCCATTTCAAGGTGCCAATATGAAATCTGAGATATATGCCATAGGACTGAGAAACCCTTGGCGCATTAGTTTCGATCGAGGGGGCGATCATGTATTGTTTGCTGCTGATATTGGGCAAAATTTATACGAGGAGGTCAATATTATCGATAGAGGTGGAAATTATGGTTGGAATGTGCGCGAGGGATTCCATTGTTTCAATCCTGAAAAACCTACGGAAACACCCGAGGAGTGTCCTGAAAAGGATGTTCGAGGACAACTTTTTACCGATCCTGTTTTAGAATATAAAAACGTGAAAGCTTTTCGCAATGATCCCGATGCCTACGGTATCAGTATCACTGGAGGTTATGTGTATCGAGGTGAATCCATTGACGCCTTGGTTGGCAAGTATATTTTTGCCGATTGGTCCCGCAACTGGGCAGTTCCTGATGGCGTTCTTCTGGCTGGATCAAAAAGCGACAAAGGTCAGTGGAATCTGGAAACTCTGGAATTGGAAGGAGAGAAGAAAGTAGGCTCATATATCGTTGCCTTTGGCGAAGACATGAAAGGGGAACTGTACGTGCTTACGAATGCCAGCAACGGGCTCATGAATCGAAAAGGAAAGGTCTACAAAATCGTGGCAAAATGAGCGTGCTTATTTTGGCTTAACATCGGTTCAAAGAAAAGCCCCGCAGGATAAACTACGGGGCTTTTGCTTGACTGAAATTTAATTCGGTATAACAGCAATCAAAGATTTTGAGTCAGTCGGCCGTGATTATGAAAATTGCTGTGTTGGTTCGCCAGATCGATTCAGTAGCCCATTGATTGATCGGCTGAAAGGAGTTGCCAAACTTAAGTGCTCGAACGCTTCCGTCAGCATATCCATATACGGATGATCCTGCCTTCTTGGATGCCAATGGTGAACCATGTCGGCCATGTTCCACTTCACGTATGTCATTACCAAACCCCTCAAGGAAGTCCATGTAGAGGGCAGTTGTATTCTCCTTTTTTTCGCCAAAAACTATCGTGTCGGACGGTTGCTTGATAGATGAATCGTTAAAGGACTTTCCCGTAATGGCATCCAGTTTGTAATTCCGTTGCATTCTGGCAAGGTAGTGATCGTTCCACCCATTCAAGAGGTATGATCTGGTTACTGAATCTGCAAGATTCGCCTGATCACCGACCATCTTGTTTTTCCTGTCAGAAGGGCATCGCAAGAGATTTGTGGTTTGAATATGACTGTAGAGCATCCCTGGCCAGCTTGGTGAAACATCACCGTTCAGCTCGGTCATTCCATCCGTCCTCCCGGGAAAATTGCCTTTGGAGTCATCTCTGTAAAGTTGTGTAGCAAGCGTTAACTGCTTGATTTGCCCAAGGCATTGTATTTTCTGGGCTGTGGATTTGGCCTTACTCAAGGCAGGCAAAAGCATTCCCGCAAGAATGGCTATAATTGCAATCACAACGAGTAGTTCTATCAACGTGAAACCTCGTGTTTTGGGGAAAAGAACTACTTTATCCCTTAACTGCTTCAAACCAGAACCACTAACAACATCCTCAGTAACGAGGGAACGACTAAATACATCCATACAAATTATTAAAAAAGCTAGATAATATATCATTAAACGGAATATCCGCAAAAAAAAGTTAGCCAGTGTTCCTCTTGAGATAATTTGAGAGGAAGGTCCCTTTGATCATCGAAAACTGGATTACTTGTTTTGAGAATATGCATGTTTTACATATCCAAGCAGTTTGCGTGCCTTTATCAGGACTTGAGCGGCAGAGTCGTGGGGAACCGTCGTAATATCCACCCTCAGTTGGGTTTGTGCTCTAGCTTATTCATGATTTTCACACTCACTTCATCGGTGATGGCGAGGGAGTCTGGCGGGATACTTTGCGTCAAAAACACGTTGGCTCCAATGGTGCTTCTGGCCCCAACAATGGTGTCCCCGCCCATCACCGTGGCGTTGGCATAAAGCGTGACTTTATCTTCAATGGTTGGGTGTCTTTTAATACCTCGAAGAGATTGGCCGCCTTTGAGCGAGCGCCCAATCAAAGCCACTCCCTGGTACATCTTGACATGATTGCCAATGATGCTGGTCTCTCCGACCACAGTACCTGTGCCATGATCGATAAAAAAGTGAGAACCAATACGTGCTCCTGGGTGAAGATCGATTCCTGTTCGAGAATGAGCCCACTCGGTCATAATACGCGGTATGAGTGGGATTTTTCGCTGAAATATCTCATGAGCCAGACGCTGAACTGCGATGGCTTCCACGAACGGATAGGCTACGATTATCTCGTTTTTATTGAGTGCTGCAGGATCGCCATTGTAAGCAGATTCGACATCGGTTTGTAAAAGTTCCCTTAGATCGGGAAGCTTTTCAAGCAATTGACCAGTCATTTCGTGTGCACAGTGCCTGATCTCGTCAGGTTTGACGCCTCCGGGTGGGCTATGCAGCAGGCTTTTGTAAACTTCATCCTCAAGTCGTCCGAAAACATTGTCCATGAGATTAGCGGTTTCGATACGTAGCTCACATGAATGAATCAAGTGGTCATCAAAATACCCGGGAAACAATAGCCTCAAGAGATCTCGAGTGATTTCGGCAATTGTTGATTTGGACGGCAAATTGACACCATCCAGATGGTTGATACCACCAAGATTGGCATAAGAGGCCAACAAATCATCAGTTAATTTTTTGATCAATTCATTCACTTGAATAACATAAGCCCAGAATTTCGAACCAGCAAGGTGAGGCTTTGAAACGCACGGCTGATTTCAAGGAGCAATCAATCGGAAAACCATGAGAGGTTCCTCTTTGGAGAAGGTCGCGAAATTGACAAAAGTGCGCCGATAAGTTGTCCACTCTTCATCCTCAAAGCGACTTTTGAATTGAATTCGATGTTCACTTAATGCCCTCGGCCAAGTTAAAAATATTTCATCGCCTACATCAAAAATGTTCAACTGAGGAAGTTCTTTGTTTCCGTCCTCAAAAATCAGCAATGACATCTGGTTGGAATCATAAACGGGGTATGCTGAATAAAATTCATCCACTCTCAATGGAAAGACATTTCTGAACTCACCCAGAAGAAGATTGCTTTCCAAAATAGGAATTGTAGCACCATGTTGAGGTTTCCAGTCTTCGTGGAAGTGAACCACCAGATCACCTTGAGCAACCAGGGTATTTCCTGCGTAGATGCTTGGTTTTGTCGTTCCATCTTCAGAATGAGAAACTGCGACATGTAACTGATTAGAGGGGTCGAGTTCGACAGTATCGCTGACATACAAACTTGTGTCAGAAGACAGTAAATCCAGGCGCC
>JBDQII010000157.1:0-10101 GCA_040264395.1 Verrucomicrobiota bacterium | reverse complement strand
GGAGTTTTTGTAGCAGGGGACTGCGCCGACCAAGTATACCGTCAAGCCATCACTGCAGCGGGTATGGGCTGCATGGCAGCGATCGATGCCGAGCGTTATCTGGGGGAACAGGATCAGTAAAAGGTGCTCTTGACTCCTTTCTTTCTCAACTGAGATGAGGAAGGAATTATGATTGTTTTTGTGTGATATGGCCTGTAATCTGCTCTCTTTGTATCAGTGTGCAAGGCTTGAATTCAAAGATTATTAGATAGAGGCAAGCGCCTCTTGTTTTGCTCTTGTTATTCATGGCCTTCGACTTAAGTTGTTTTAGACTCAGATTCGACCCGTCCAAAGGAGTTGACTTCCTTTCGCTGGTTGACAATCAAAATTACAAATTATGATCTGGTTAGTTGCAATTCTACTCTTGGCGGTTTTTGCTGGCGTTGGTTATCTCAAAGGTGCCATTCGCATGTCGGTTTCATTGGCGGGGCTGTTTGTCGGTCTTATGCTGGCCAAACCCATGGCTCCCATGATGACTCCCATCTACACAGCCTCTGGAATGACCAACCTTTTGTGGTTGTCGTTGCTGCCTCCCATCACCGCATTTTTTGTTGTGGGATTGGCATTTGTAGTGGTCGGATTCATAGTTCACTACAAAATAGGACAATACTACAAATTCAGCGCTGATGAAGTCACTCGTCTGACTTGGGAACGGATGAACAAGCGATCCGGTGCAGCCCTTGGATTGTTGGTGGGTGGTATTTACACCGTTCTGGCCGGCATGTTGATTTACGTGGGAGGTTACTTGACGACTCAGGTTGCCACTGAAAACGATGAAGGTCCTGTCGGATACCTCAATTCCCTTGCTGCCGGATTGGAGAGCTCTGGATTAGGCAAGATTGCGCGTAGCATAAGCCCCGTGCCTGAAAAATATTTCAAGGTAGCAGACATCCTCGGTATGTCTCACAAAACGCCTCTGCTGGAAGTGCGTTATCGCAACTATCCACCTTTCCTGAATATGGGAGAGGAGTCCACTATCGAGGAAATGGGGAGTAATGATGAATACCACAACTTATTGATCCAGCAGGCCAGTCTGGATGAAATCATCAAACACCCAATCTCCGTGAAGTTGATGAGCGATCAAGCACTGACGGATCGTTTGTTGGCCACCGATCTGGATGATTTGCGGGCTTATCTGGAAACCGGGGAATCCCCGCGATACGCCGACGAGTTGTTCCTTGGCCGCTGGGAATTGGATGGCAATGCGACGATCAATTACTTCAAGAAAAACACCATTGGTGTCAAAGCCCGGCAAATCAGAGAAATGAAGGAGGTTGTCACCAACTGGCTACTCGGTTTGTCGATGGTGGTTTACCCTGACCAGACCTATACGGTATCCAATGGTAAAGAAGAGGAAGATGAAAAGCCCGAGGAGAAGGAACCTGACGCTTACGAGGACCCATATGCGGGGTTTGCTCCTCAACAGGGAATGGACGCTGAGATGGCTGCACGCTACGGGTTACCTCCTGGTCAAGGCGCGCAAGGGCAGAGGCGCCCTCAAGCGCAGGCTCCCAAACCGCGTCGTCCTCAACTCAAGTTTTCGGGAGGTCGCTGGGATCGAAAGTCCCGTGGACGTTACCAGGTCCAAGCCAGTTCTGGTGGTGGTTCCGTCGGTTCCGTCGTGGTCCGTAAAAACCACCGTGCCTACATTGATGCTGGAGGGTTGACCCTCGTCTTCAAGCGTGTGTGGTAAGTTCGCGTTGAATTTGATTCGATACCTTTTGCCGTTTTCCCAGTTGATGGGGAAACGGCTTTTTTGTGGCATTCTGTCTCATTTTTATAAATAAGTGGCTTTGATTGACGAATCGGCCTGTTTTTATCAAAATAAAAACATGAACCTCAGGCTTGGCATCACCGCAGGCATGCGATCAAGGCATCATGCTTCAATCGTCCTGCTTACGATCTTGTTTCATGGATCACTCAAAATGTGTGCCGATCCCCTGGTAGGTTATGAGCATGATATCCAACCGGTGTTTGATCGCATTTGTGTGGATTGCCATGGACCTGAATCTCAAAAAGGAGGTTTGCGACTCGACGGTTTGGATCAGTTGGCGTTGGGTGGTTCTTCCGGGGTTGCCGTCGTTCCCGGGCATTCCGATAAAGGGCTTTTGCTTCAAAAAATCCTTCACCGTGACCCTGAAGAACGGATGCCTCCAGAGAAGCGATCCCCATTGACACCCGAAGAGGTTCAAAAGATCAAATCCTGGGTGAACTCGGGGGCTGTCGAACTGGTTCAGCAGGCCAAAGCTCCCTATCCAAAAGAAGCCTATGAGCACTGGTCATTAAAACCTCTTGAGCAACCTGGGTTGCCAGAATTGAATGATGGTGGAGCAAGCTGGGTGCGTCATCCGCTGGATGCTTTCGTTTATCAAAAAATGTTCGATCATGGACTGAGTCCCTCACCCGAGGCTGATCGCGTGACATTGATAAGGCGTATTTATTTCGACCTTATCGGCCTGCCTCCATCGGCAAAAGCAATTCAGTCATTCGTTCATTCGAAAAATCCTCATGCCTATGAATTGCTGATCGACCGGTTGTTGGCGTCTGAGGCATATGGTGAGCGCTGGGCGCGGCACTGGCTGGATGTTGTGCATTACGCCGATACCCATGGCTATGATAAAGATAAACCCCGCCCGAATGCCTGGCCCTATCGAGATTACGTGATTCGTTCTCTCAATGCGGATAAGCCATATTCCAGATTCGTCGAAGAGCAACTCGCCGGAGATGTCTTATATCCTGACAGCATGGATGGCATAACGGCCACCGGCTTCATTGCTGCCGGGCCTTGGGATTTCATCGGGCATGCCGAAGTTTCCGAAGACAAACTGGATGGCAAAGTCGCTCGTCATCTCGACCGTGACGACATGGTCGCAGTCACCATGAATACCTTCGCGAGCACCACGGTTCAATGTGCGAGGTGTCACCACCATAAATTCGATCCAGTTCGCATGGAGGATTATTACAGTTTGCAGTCGGTTTTCTCTGCGTTGGATCGTGCAGATCGAACCTTTGATGCCGATGCGAGTGTCAGCAGGAAGCGTCGACAATGGATGTCCTCCATGGATAAAATTCAGGAAGATCTGGATGAGCTCACCGCACGTGTCCGAGAAGCGGCGGGTTCCTCATTACCTGAATTGGAGTCATCCATCAAAGAACTTGAGGGATCAAAAAAGAGCAAACCGGACGCTTATGGTTATCACAGTGCGATTGCTCAATCACAAGATGAGACCAAATGGGTTCAAGTTGACCTGGGGGCTCCAACAGAGATACGGGAGTTGGTTCTGAGAGCGAGTGACGATGATTTCAATGGTATTGGTGCGGGGTTTGGATTCCCTTTGCGTTTTAAAATCGAAGCCTCAAGTGATCCTGCGTTTATCAATGCTCCCACGTTGCTAGTGGATATAACTCCGGAAGATGTTCCGAATCCAAAGCGGGTTCCGCTTTCGTTCGAAATCAATCCTCCTGTCATGTCTCGATTTGTCCGTGTGAGTGCCACGCGCCTGGCGATCAGATCCAAGGACTATATCTTTTCACTGGCAGAATTGGAGATCAAGAACTCGGGAGGTAACAATGTCGCATTGGGTAAGGCTGTTTCCTCAAAAGACAGCATTGAGGCTTCACCTCGATGGGCAAAGGCGAATTTGGTGGATGGTAAGTTTGTGAGTGATGAAAAGGTGACGGCGAGTGCTAAGACTCTCGCTCAGTTAGTGGCTGAAAAGAATGCCTTGCTCAAGAAAGCGACCCAACCCGAATGGGCGCAGCGCAAACAGATCCTTCTGGAAGAAAAGGAGATATTGCAATCCAGCCTAGATCAATTGCCTCCACCGTCCAAAGTGTATGCAGGTACGATCCATCAAGGCAGTGGTGCCTTTCGTGGGACTGGGCACATGGGAGGCAAGCCAAGAACGATACATGTACTCTCTCGAGGAGACGTTGATAAGCCCGGTAAAACAGTGAATCCCGGTGTTATCCCCGTGATCTATGGGCAGGAAACTCGCTTTGAATTGCCAATGGACCATGATGAAGGGGAACGGCGTGTGGCGTTGGCTCGCTGGATTCTACAAAAAAAACACCCTCTGACCTGGCGCTCCATTGTGAACCGAATCTGGCAATACCATTTTGGAGCTGGTATCTGCGATACTCCCAATGATTTCGGACTCATGGGCAGCGAGCCGACACATCCTGAATTACTGGATTGGCTCGCGGTTGCTTTTCGTGACGGAGGCCAATCATTCAAGCAACTGCATCGCATTATCCTGACGAGTGCCACGTATCGTCAAACTTCCAATGCAAACCTTGAGAAAGCGTCCATTGATTCGGGAAATCGCTACTTGTGGCGCATGAACCGGCGCCGGCTTGAAGCGGAAGCAGTGAGGGATTCGGTGCTCTCATTGGCCGGAGTTTTGGACAGAAAAATGGGCGGTCCTGCATTCATGGATTTTGTGATTGAAAAGCCTGAGCATTCACCCCACTACGAATATCGATTGCACGATCCAATGGACCCCGGGTCTCACCGGAGATCCATTTACCGTTTTATTGTTCGGTCTCAACAGCAGCCATTCATGACGACACTGGATTGTGCGGATCCATCCTTGATGGTAGGAAGGCGCAATGAAACACTGACTCCTTCTCAATCCCTTGCGCTTCTGAACAATCCCTTCATGGTGGCGATGGCCAAAGAGTGGGGAAGGAAATTAGAAAAAAGCAGTTTGGGTTTACCGGGGCAAATCCAAACTGCCATTGAAGCAGCAACGGGTAAAAAGCCTGATGCGGTGGAATTAAAACGATGGGTTGATTATGCCAAAACGCATGGTCTTGCCAACACGTGTCGCTGGATGCTCAACATGAACGCTTTTTTGTTCGTTGATTAATCCAAGTAAACGAATTATTCACCAAAGTCGTAAACCACCACTTTGGTGACAACTTTTTTGAAGACCTCTTCCACAAATTTTACATGATCAGGATGTATCTGATACGCGTCCTGAGTCGCTTTGTCTTTGAAGACAATATTGAGCGCGACTTGATAGCTTTGATCAACCACTGGTCGCTCGCTTGTGGCCATATAGCCCACGTGAAAATGGTCTGCGCCCGGAATATCTTTCAGATATTTGTGGGCCCCGTCCATCAGTTCCTTCGCAGCATTTGGTTGCTCTGGGTCCGTCCAAAAAATGACAACATGTGAAAACATGCTGAGATTTCATTGTTTTTAAGCAAGAAACGCAACGAGTTTTTTTGATTTGCCGGGAAAACAAAAATTCATCACTCAGGGAGCAAGGAAGTTCTGTCTTGGGAGGGAATGGACAGGGCGAACTTTGCTGGGCGAAACAGCAAATGCAGCTCAGATCAGCTTCGATAATGGTGATTTTTATCAAGACTCCTGAGTAAGTCGGCTTTTTACGCTCCAAAGAGGAACTTCAATCCGCCAGTTTTGAAGAAATGCATCCAGATTTTCGACAGCGTACCAGGCGTGGAAAACGGTCAAACCCAGAGCGTTTTTCCAACTGCCGAAAAGAATTAGCCTTTAAATCATCACCGATGTCTTATGTCGTTCGCTGAGGATGTTTCCTCTGCAAGGCATATCAGTGAAACCATTACTTAAACATTGTTCAATCAGTCACGCCGATACTTTCTTCACTGATCCTTATAAAATCCTCTACTTTATCGTTATATTGAATAGGTGCTTCCTACCGCCTGTTGGGGTGTGAACGCGTGCGTGCACAATATATGGTGGTTTTCGGCTTTACAACTTTATGCATGATCCACATCATTACCCACATGCATCTTAAGAACCTCACAGTATTGGGGTTCAAATCGTTTGCGGATAAGACCTCCCTGAACTTTGAACCTGGTATTACCGCTATCGTTGGGCCCAATGGTTGCGGCAAATCCAACGTAGCGGATGCGATCCGCTGGGTACTTGGCGAGCAGTCGGCCAAGGCGCTGCGTGGCGGTGAGATGGCTGATGTGATTTTTAATGGTACTGACAAGCGTAAAGCTTATGGCATGGCCGAAGTCTCCTTGACTTTGTCGGATGTGGATGAGGAGCAACTAAAGGCTGCGGGTGTTGATCTTTCTTTCAGTGAAATCACGGTGACTCGCCGAGTTCTACGAGATGGTGGTAGCGAATATTATATCAACAAAACACAGTGCCGCCTGAGAGATATTCAACAGCTTTTCATGGGTACGGGTGTGGGGCGCGCAAGCTACAGCATCATGGCTCAGGGTAACATTACGCAGTTGCTCAGTAGTAAACCTGAAGACCGCCGCATTGTTTTTGAAGAGGCTGCAGGAATCACCAAGTTTAAGGCTCAGAAGCGCGAGGCTCTCCGAAAGTTGGACCACACAGATCAGAATCTGCTGCGGGTGGCAGATTTGGTTGGGGAGGTAAAACGTCAGATCGGATCCCTGCAAAGGCAGGCAGGCAAAGCCAAACGTTACAAGCAGGTGCAAACTGAGCTGCAAGTTCTAGAAACTCAGTTGGCTCGCCATGAATACGATATTCTTCAAAATGAAATTCAAGATCGCCATTCTGCCTGTGAGGGACTCCAGCAGCAATATGAAGAGTCTTCTCAGTTTGTTCTGAAGAATGAGGAAGAGATTCGGCAGTTGCGATCACGGCTTGCTGAACTGGATGCTGAGATCAGTGCTTCCCAGCAAAAGGGAATGGAGTTGAAGAATCAGGCAGATCGTCACGAAGGACGCATTCAATTCAATCGTGAGCGGTTGGTCGAGTTGGACCATCAAAATGAGCGAGCCTTAAGTGAAATAAGTCAATCGGAGGGTCGCAAGCTTGAGGTGGAAGCAGAGCTTGAAGCGCTGGCTCATTCTCTGGCATCTGCTGATCAAGGCCTTCAGCAAAAGCGAGATGCAGTTGAAGAACATTTGGAGATTGTGCGTCAGGTTGAGTCTTCCATTCAATCAAGGCAGGAAGCATTTCGACAGGTTCAAAGCGAATCTTTCACTGCAACTCAAGCGGTTGGTAAGGTCAGGAATGAAATCAGTGCCCTTGATTTTCAGAGTCAAAGTCATGCCAAACGACTTGATAAATTATCCTCCGAAAAAATTCAACTTGAAGAAGAACGCGCTAGCCAGCGAGCAAAACTGGATCAATTTTCAGACACCGTTGAAGCCGACAAAAAGGCGGCGCATGATCAACGCGAGACAGTTGAGCAACGTCAGGCTCGCTTGAAAGTCTTGCAGGAAGAAATTCAAGTTGCTGCAGAGAAGCTTGACACCGTGCTTCAGTCTCAGGCGGAGAAACGAAGTCAGCTGAGGGTCCTGAAGGATCTGGAATCCTCCCATGAGGGCTTCAGTGAAGGTGCGGTGGCTGCCATGAAGGAAGCGGACACGCTGATGGGATCTCTTGCCGATCATTTGCGAGTGGAGTCGAAATTCGTACCCGCCATCGAATCGGTTCTGGGAGATTTCTTACAGGTCGTTCTAACCGAATCACCAGAAGCAGCTCGAGAGATTCTTGGGTTGTTGCGCGACAAGAAAGCAGGCAGTGCGAGCGTGGCTTCGGTGAGTATGATGCAGAAAGTCTCTGAATGTTCCTTTAGCCATAGCCCCACAACGCATGACCCTGCGTACAGTCCGCACGGGCTGGCGGCATTGACCGTGGTCGAGTGTGACCCAATTATTCAGCCCCTGCTCGATTGTCTATTAGGTTCGGTTTACATTGTTGATGATCTTGAGTCGGCTGCATCTTTTTGGCGAGAGTCTGGGCGGTGTGTCAGTTTTGTGACAAGTCAGGGGGAGACCCTGAGCCCTTGTGGTTTGTTCACGGGTGGTGGGGCGCTATCAGATGGCAAGAACCTGACCACTTCCATCTTGGCGCGGAAAAATAAAATTGTTGAGCTGGAAGAGCTGGTAGCTCTCGTTCAGGTTGAAGTGTCCGAAGCCAGCCGTAAGAAAGGTCAGATCGCATCAGAAATTTCCTCCAGTCAAGCCGGCCTCCAGGAAGCTCAATCCGAGCTGAAAGCCCGCGAGGTTGCCATTGCCACCAGTGAAGGTGAGTATCGCGCCTTGAAGACCTCCAGTCAGGTGCTTGAGCAGAAGATCGATACTATTGTTTATGAAATTCAAAGTCTCTCTGATCAGGACAAGGAATTAACTGAAAAACGAGAGCATCTTAAAATTCGATTAAATCAGATTGTTGAACAAGAGAAAACGGCTCAGGAAAAGCTCAATGAACTCAATCAGGAGCTGGATCATTTTCGTCAAGAACGCGACCGGGCACAAGCGGCATCCACAGAATCCAAAGTCATGTTGGCTTCGGAAGAACAATCCGTGGCGGCTCAGAAAAGGCAAAAGAGCCCATTGGAGCAGCGTAATCGTGAATTGTCTCAAGTCCTCGAACAACGGCGGGCTGAAACTGCCTCGGTGCTGCAAAAACGGGAACAGTGTGAATCTGAAATTGCCGAGTCCGAATCCTCTGTAGAGCGCTTCAGTCACGAACGCAGTATCGTCAGTGAACAAACTGCTGGTTTGGTTGCGCAAAAGCGTGAACAGGATGGAGCCATTCAGCAGCGCGATGGAATTTTGACCGAACATCGTCAGCGACTGAATGAAGTCCAGAATCGTAAGGGTGTGCTTGAGGTTGAGCTGGCCAAGAAACTTTCCAAATTGGAGAATTTATGCAATCGCATTGAGGAGCGTTATCAGATTGCTCTCGATCAGGTTGAAACAGAAAATGTCCCGTTGAATCCAATTTCGGAAGAAGAGGCGTCCACTCAGGCCGAGCCTCGGCCTGATGTTGAAATCTTTGATGTGAATACCGATTGGGACACAGTGAGCGAGCGGGTCCAGGCTCTTCAGAAGAAAATGGATAGCATGGGACCAGTGAATCTGGTCGCTATCGAGGAATATGAAGAGACCGAGGAGCGTCACCAATTCTTGACTCAGCAGTATGATGATTTGGTCAAAGCAAAGGATGAACTGATGACGGTGATTAACCGCATTAACACCCAAACTCGAGAGATGTTCATTCAGACTTTCAATCAGATTCGTGAAAATTTTCAATCGATGTTTACAGAAATATTCGATGGAGGTATGGCTGATTTGAAACTGCACGATGACGAAGATGTCTTGGAGAGTGGTATCGATATCGTTGCGCGTCCTCCCGGAAAAAAGCTGCAAAGTATTTCCTTGCTCTCCGGTGGTGAACAGACCATGACCGCGGTGTCTTTGTTGTTCGCTATTTATCAGGTACGACCAAGTCCCTTTTGTGTATTGGACGAACTCGACGCACCGCTCGATGAATCCAACATCAATCGATTCATCATGATCCTTGAACGATTCCTTGATCATTCACAATTTATCATCATCACGCACAACAAGAGGACTATTTCCATAGCCGACATCCTTTATGGAGTCACTATGCAGGAGCGCGGCGTAAGTCGAATTGTGAGCGTAAAATTTAACAAGGAAGAAAATAAAATGGCAGGACCGGAAAGTTCCGGGCGCCTGGCGAATTCAAAGGCAACTTTGCAGTCCTCCCTTGTGGGTGATGATGGCCTTGATTTAGAGGCCGATCGGTCTGCAAAAGCGATTCTCAAAGAATAAGCTAGGACCAGTCTTTTTTGGGGGGGGAAGGTAATTTATGGAGCCTTCCAAACTTTTGTGCCCTTTTGAGTTGAAAGCACTAAATGTTGTGGTATCGTTTTTACCTGTATCCAACAGCTAGTGTTCAAGAGCTCGGAGAGGGAAATTTTAGTCGTATTTTGTAAGCGCAGTAGGGCTGCGTAATGTCGTTCCAAAAAATCCCAACGGTATCCATTTAGGATATCCTACATGTCCTTAATGAGTAAAACACTTTTAACATATCTCAGAGTAGAAAGAGCAAGCAATGATCAACGCCCAGGATGAAACATTAAACCAACCAGACACCGCCAGCTCGAGCGACAGAATGCGAGCCACTAAGGCTCCCAAAACCAAGCGTTCCAACAAAAAGAAAAACGCCCTGAAAGTGAAACGAATTTTCAGTTCCTCACAGGAGAGCCCATATGATCAAGTAGAGTGGGACAAGCGAGTTGCTGAGATCACAGACGGGAAAGGCAAAGT
>JBDQII010000156.1:0-10182 GCA_040264395.1 Verrucomicrobiota bacterium | reverse complement strand
ATGGCCTCACTCCACACTTCATCGTCAAGACGATACCGGTAAGCAATCACCCCCGGACCACCAAGATGAAGATTTACCTTCGTGTCAGGCAGCGTTGTCCAAGGCAAACCCTGCACAGCCAGCCCAGGCAACACATAAGCACCAGGATCCAGACCAACAGGCCCCAGGCCGAGGACAGGGGATCGCGGAGAAAGTCGAAAATCCAATTCGGCTTTGTTCACAAAACCGGGATCAAGGTCATGGTTACGCTCTCCAAAATGGGCCCACGCCTCCGGCAGAATGCTATCTTGAATAAGCGCGATAAAATCAGGCTTGGATTTCAATACGCTGTCCAGTGCGTGCAGCACGTTCTCAGTATCGAAAATGTTACCTTCCATGAAAAGAGAACCCGGGGGCTGCGTGCGACGCTCGAGTTCTCTCAAACTGATGGCACCTATGCGGGAATCCACGAATGTGTTGTGTGCCACGTGAGCCTGAGCGCCTTCTTTGAGCAGTATATCGTGATCGTTGTTCACAAATATATTTCGCACGATGGTAACGTTGGATGTCACTCCCTGATAAAGCCCGGTTGCAATCGCATGTGCCTCGCTCGTGCTTGCATTGGCTTTCTGAAAGTTCATGAAGATGTTTCCTTCGACATAACCATCGCCACCATCCAGATCCAATCCGTCATCCGATCCGCCAAGGAAACGATTGTTCAAGAATTGTGGCACTGGTCCGGGTCGTTTTCCGCCGGTAAAATCAATCACATCAGCATACCCGGTCGTTCGTCCAAGTTCGCAGTTTTCAACAATCCAGTAGCCCCCGTCGGGAATTCCAATACCCGCAATGGGTTCCCCGTTGCTGACATCCGGAAAAATGCAGTCATTCAGATGAAGGGAGCTGTAAAGGCTCACGATAAAACTACTGTAGGCACCAATCCATCGCCCTCCACGAATATCCAAACGGGATTGATCCAGATGAATACCAGCTTTGACGAGCGTCCATTCGATTGTCACATAATTCAGCACATTATGCGCCATGGTATTCTCAAACCTGAGCCCCCCCCACCTTTGAGCCACAAAACGTTGGGAGGCAAAATAGATTCTTTGACTCTCTGTGCCCAGGGCCCGGAGTTGACCACGTACCGTCACCCCTGCCCCATCCATGAATTCAACAGAGGTTCCCGGTAGAATAGTCAAAGTCACTCCCTCAGGAATCAATAAGTCACTTGAGACCCGGATGGGACTGAGCTCAGGGGTCCAAACGGTATCCTCCGTCAATGCACCGGCATAGAGCCGTTCCGGCTCCCCTTCTCGGAAAACACGAAGCCGTAGATCTTCCAATTCCTCCCCGTATTTATCCAGCGCCTGGATTAAAATTTCGTTTACACCTGCATGGAGTTTGACGCCTTCGATAACCCACTGCCCATCCCACAAAGACCATTTCGCCTCTCGCCCCTGAACAAGTATCTGGTCGGCCTGCAAGACGTTTGCACTACCCTGTAGCGTGATGGAATCTGCATCCGAACGGTAATAGCGTAAATAATCAGGATCAGCCAGAGGCAGGTCCACCTGCACTGTTAAGGAGCGAGGGATCTGCGAAAGAACTGCAGCACGGCGCTCGATGGAAAATTGTTGTATTCGGTCCACGAATTCTGGTGTTGCCCAGCCACTGAGCACATTGCCAATGATCGTTTCGATTTGCTCGGGTGCAAACACAGAGGATGCGAGTTCGTCCAGCAATGCGTAATACCTGCGCGCAAAACCAGGAGATTTGAGAAAGCGACTCGGAACCGGATTTGCAGTGGCACGATGAATGGAAGTATCCACACCGCTCACTGACATGCCCAGAATGGAATCCAGGTCATAGGGAAGCAGGGTAGTACGCTCATCTTTTTCTCCAATGTAAAATGCATAATCACCTACTCCTCCATTGGCAAAGCTGGTTTCCATGTTAGCCAGAAGGGTGTCGACAGCAAAAAACCTCAGCCAGGATTCAACATGCACCAACGATTCAACAACGCTTTCGTAATTGGTATCCACCGATTCGTTTAGAAGTCGAGTCATCCGGATGAGATCAGACCAGTCATCTTCTTCCTGATTGGTGGATTTGGTATAGAACCCAAATTTCTGATATTCCAGTGGATCAAGCCCCAGGTAATCAAGGCTGCCAAATCCAAAGGCACGATAAAGATTACCACCACTATCTTGATCAAACTGCCGACCGATGAATCGATCATCAAGCACTTCCAACTGTGCGTAGGATCCAAACTGTGGGAATCCGACATTGGCGTGATTCCTGTTGTTCTCGAGAAATACCACAGGTCGACATGCAGGAGCCGGTACGCCACTTAACCGAAACAAAGCCGATCCCAGCACCTGAGATGGCACATTCACTGCGTTGAAAATAATGGAAGCCCTGCCACGCCAGGCATTGTCACTGGTAAAATTAACCCTTCGGTTTTTTGGGTTCAGAACTCTTGAGGTCGTGCCTCGAATACGAAACCCAGTCAAATAACGCAGGTCATATACTCCATTTTCTTCAATGATAAAAGTAGCATTCATCTGAGCATCACTGCTTGCATTCCAGGGCAACCTGCCAATGGCTTCCAATTCAGCACGCTCAGATTCTGTGGTGATGACTCTGGCTACAGGCTGTCCCGACTGTCGCAGATGATCCTCCACCTGATACAGGGCATTGGCGATCTGGCCCTCAGGCGTGGGCCTGGGCCAACGTCGTTGCAATCCATCTTGAGTCCGGGTCTGAACATAGAACTCAACGACTGTCGCATCAGGCATCGCAGGAATGTCTGCTTTAAAAAACCCTTCCCCTTTATCCTGCATGGAGCGCATTGAGAATTCGAGATCACCATCCATCCGAAAAAATAATTCGACACTTGCCTGCTCACCCCACATGGATTCAACTCGGGCTGTTATACTGACGTCATCAGTGGATTTGGGCACTGCAGGCGCATGCATGACGTCGAAGACAAAGGGTGCGACTGAGTCTGCGTACACCGAATTCTGACGTCCGGGAGTTCCCAATACTGTATCAGAAGCTGACCAGTTCTGCCCTGCATCACTCCATCCATCCAACACAATACGTTCCAGCGAATGCCCTCCTCCGTCGTGCGCATTGGACCACATCCAACCACGATAACCGTTCACCAATGGACCACGAACGCGCTGACTCCATTCTCCTTCATCCGCAAATTGGACTTCATCCACCGAGTTATCTCGAACATCCTTGAGTCGTATCAGTTCACCCGAGTTCCCCAGTTTACCTTTCCAAGGCCCCAGAGGAATAGCCGTGTTCGGGTAGGCTTGCAGAAAAGCATCCGGGTCGGCCGATACAACGACATACTCTCCAGGTTGTAAGATGTAGGAAGGAAACTCAAACTGAACTCCCTTGTTTAATCTCCAACCTGCCAACTGAATGGGATGGTCATCAATGTTCACCAACTCAATAAATTCTTCATTGGATCGTAGCGTCGGGGGGTGATACATGATTTCACTGAGGCGAACATTTCCTGTCTGACCCGCTACTTTTGCTTTGATGGGTTGTGAACTGATCAGGATATCATCCATTCGCAACGCAGGCCTCCCATCCTCCCGACCTGTTTCCAGTGCATAATATTTCCAGCGCAGTTCAATGTAGGGATGACCAACTAAACGGTCAGGTAATTCAACCGGCCCCATGATCAGAGCCCGCGAGACAATGGAAGAATCGCTGACAAACTCCAGAGGCTGCCCATGCTGATCCAGAACACTTGAGAAGGAGCCTGTTTCGCCAATGCGATATTGCATCCTGATCGCGTAAGATTGATCAAAATCCGTAAGTTGCCCACTTGTCCACTGAGCAAATAACCTCTGAGCGCCTTGAGTGTTCAGGGCAAGTACGGCGCCTGCAGCGTAGCCACCCTTTCCCCCTGCATGCGGTTCGTCGGTATTATGAAAAGCAACCCCTCCCTCACCCAAGCCCATGATCCGACTGCGATTGAGAGAGTTGTAATTTTCACCCCAAGGAGATAGCGATTCGCTTGTCAATTCAGGATCTTTACTTGCGCTGGCAAGAAAAGCCATCGAAACGGGGCGCTTACCCGGGGCCATATTGGATGGCCAGGCATCGAATTTGTAATCGCTTGATGCAATGGCAAAGGGCTCCAAGTTGAGTGGTAATGCGTTTTCAATTTGTTCAAATACAGGAGTAAGAGACCTGGTTGAGCTGGGTTTAACCACGATGGACTCTGAGGATTCGTTCAATTCAGCCCATCCCCTGAATTGAAAACCAGGTTGAGCAACCGCGGTTATTTCCAAATCTAGTTCCCAGAAAAATTTGGCCATCCAACGACGGCCAGCCGGGTGATTCATCTTGAAACCGTTGATAAGCAAACGCCCCTTTTCTTCCGGAGGTAGATTGATCGCGAGAGTCAAAGGTGGTTGAAGAGCATAGGTCTCAGCAAGATGTTGCCAAACATAAGCAGGCCTCTGAAATGCAAATAAACGCATGTGATCCACATTCGATTCCCATTCCTCCAGATTGACAGGCGTGACATGATCCCCCAGTTGAATCCCTCCCCAGCGTTCCGTTTGACGGGTCATTTCCTGTCTGACTCCATCTGCTAATGCATTGAGATGCCTGAGTATGTTTTCGGACGTGAAAGTAGTATTTAAAAGATGCTGAAAACGTTTGATAAACCTCTCTTTTAAAATTGCATTATTGTTGATGGCGGCAAGAACTCGACTTGTGAGTTTGGTATCCTGACCGAGCAACCTTCCCAATGTGTTGTTGCTGACCGTTACTTTCAATGGATCAAATGTCGCATCTAAATCATAGGGTAGCCAACGCCATTTGCCTTCGGGAGTTCGTTCTTTCCACAATCGAACGTTGTTATGGGGCCAATCCTGATTATCAAGACAGATTTGCGAAATCACATAATCCATGAAATTGTCCACTTCGATATACCCTTCGAGATCCTCCACGAAACCATCACTCTCCGTTTCAGCATCCAAAAGCCATCTTGAAAAAAAGTAGAGATTCAGGTGATCACCAGCCAGGCTTTCGAAAGTATTATCGACCAAATCAATATTGTCGGAAGGTATCCCCGAATTATTGTGGATGAAATGTTCATTGGCACGTTCCCGCAAATGAAATAACCCCAGATAATTTCCGTTAAGCAGCACCTGCACCGGTCGATAAGCCTGCGTATTGAGGTCGAGGTCGTCCATCAATGATTGCGAAACTACATCGCGCAACATCGCGCTTGTCCAATCATTACCCGTGTTACGGAGCAAGAGTTGTTTGAATTCGGTGTTCTCTCGATCTTCGAAGATTTGACCACGAAATCGATTGTCTCCGTATCGTGAGCGAGCAATCAGTGCAATTGATTTTTGCGGCGCTGCTCGTGACCAACCTCCGTGAATTTTGGCTCCGACACTTTGCACAAAACGACGTTGTCCCTCAGGATCGATCCATTCCACATCCACACTCCGTTCCCATTCGCGCCAGAAATTGGCACCGAAATGTGGGAGATTGACTCCACCTTGAGAGCCCATCACGTAGATACCGCGTTCATCACTGTACCAATCATCCTGTGGCCCGCTCACTGATATGACCGGTATGCTTGCCTTGAAGTTGATCAAATACGTATGTGAGCAAGTGCCACTTGGCAAATATCCCTCAAGAAAGGCTCTGGCTTTTAAGACCGATGTCTCATCAAGTGTGACAGGTGCATGATAAATGGGAGCATTTGAATCGGGAATGCTGCCATCCAATGTGTAACGGATTTCCACTCGCTGATCTGGATGCATCAACGATACTGTGATGGGGTTCGGATAATGTCCCGCTTCAATGGAAACCTCAACCTCATCCAGCTCCCCCAGGTGAAAAGGCCCTGTATTTTTAATTCCAGGGGAAGAAGTTTCAGTAAAGCCATACAGCCCACTGTTTTCATCCCGAGCCAGGGAAACATCCCTGGGGGCCTCGGTGATTAAAAAGACATCCAGCCGATTTCCTGCCGGGTCCGACAGAAAAAGAGTTCCCGCTTGATTGGGTATTTTAAAAGGTGCATGTAAATATTGGTTGGGTAATCCCCATCGCTGCATAAGATATTTTTCCAATTGCTGACGCTCTGATGGATTCAGGATATGGTCATACAAGAGAACTTCCGAAAACCAACCATGCCAGTTTTGATCGGGGATTTGACGGTCTGACCCAATGAAATTGATGTGCCTTGGCTGATCGGTTTGAAACCGCAGCAGTGACAAGGACAATGGTGCTGGCTGGATGGCCGCATCGATAATCCGACCATTTTGTAATGATCCGAATCTAAGTAAATGTGCACTGTGGATCGGATGAAGCAAAAAATGGTTGGCGCCCCTGATCATGGGGATGAAAAAAGTGTGCCCAAACATGACACGCGAATGATCTGTTGCAAAGGGATGCTCCGAACCCACCCAAAGGATGGTGCGTGCATTTCGTATCTCATCCAGCTCAAGAAAATCATCATCCCCGTCAAAAAAAACAGCTGGCACTTGGTCCGGAGCGATTGGAAGAAAGACTGGTGCTTTTAGTGGGTTCGGTTGTGAGGCATGCTGAACTGCACCACTTTGATCAAGCCAGGTTCGAATATGCCCGTTTTCGTGAAGGATGAAAGATTCCGGATTGGCTGCATCCAAATGAAGCAGTTCCCCTTCAACTACGGGTTTGACCAGGTCCAGATTTCTAATTTTCGTGACACGTCTTGATTGCCGTCCAGAACAAAAAACAATGACTCGCTTTCCTGATTCGAGGGTGAAATGAGGAAAGCGATACAAAAATGCCTGATCAGGATCATTCGAAAGCCCATGATCTCGCAAATTAATGGGAGCATCACTGAAATTGGTGATTTCCACCCAATCCGGGGTTTCACCCCATTCATCAAAGAGAGAGGCCCCATTGCGAGGCATGACCTCTGTGATGTGCAAACCACTCAATTGGGCAGACGATTCCACACATGAACCTGAAAGCATTGCCACCAGAAGAACCGCAAAATACGGTATCCACTTGGATCGTTGGTTCAATGTGGCGCCAAATTCCATATGATTCAAACAAGCAAAAAGAATGGTTTGATTCATGACAATCTGCAAAACAGGAAAACTGAAAGCAAACGCATTCTTTTGAGTAATGCTAACCACAAACACCACTCAACCACGAGTCAATTTAGTGATTTAGCATCAGGTAAAGAGCCCTGGACTGAAGAAGGAGATAACCTCTTCCATCAGCGCATGAAAAAGAATCAGGGGCGGTCTACATGGAAGGAGCCAAGCTACCCTTTTGGGATTGCAAGTTGGGAGAATACCTCCTACGATTTTAGACCAAATCGCAGGCAACGAAAATGCAAATGCTGGAAGCTTTGACAATCTTGCCTGCCGAGTCTGTCTCGTTTTCCAGACAAGGATCGTAACAATCAACATGTTGAAACAATTAACCAATCCATGGTTGCTTATGGCGTTGTGCGCCAGTTTGATGGGCGTCTCCCATAACAGCAATGCACAAGTTGTAACATTCCAGGCCGGCAAAGATACCTTCTTTACGCGATCAGTTGAACAGGACCGAACCTATCGTGCACGATTTTCAACTGACCTTTCCGATTGGAGTGAACCAGGAGACTTGTTTCTGCCTTCTGAAAACATTCCCCTTGAATTACCTGAGGGAGACCAAGGCTTTGTCGATTTGATCCCTGACATGTCCATGGATGAATTTGAACCAAGGGTTGTGCTTCTGGGAGATTCTACCATGGCCGATTTGTCGTTTCTTTCGATTCAATACCATGGTTGGGGACAACATTTTAAAAATTTATTTGATGACCGGGCGACGATTGTGAACTTGGCAGAGCCTGGCATGGGGACAGTTCAATATTTTGCTCGAAACAAAACCGACTCCCTCAACCTGATCAAGCCAGACATCGTCATCCTTCAATTTGGTCATATCGAGCAAAAAGAAGGTACTTCAACGGAAGTTTTTGAGTCTAATCTGGCCAAAATCGTGGATGAAATCCGTGGAATCAACGCTATTCCCATCCTTATAACGCCAGTTGCCATTCGGATTTTCGATCCATCTGATAATCACATCAATGATCTTTCTGGCAAGCGAGACAGCCTGCTCAAGGTCGCCAGAATGAAAAATACGCAGATTGTGGATCTGAACAAAGACAGTGCGGAGCTTTATGATCGCCTGGGAGACAGGGCAAGCACCTTCATGAGTGTGTGCGGCAATGAATGTGACGACCGCTCACATTTTTCATTGACAGGCAGCTACGTCATAGCAGCTTTGGTCGCAGAGAGGCTTCCTGCCATCTTACAGACATTCCGAACTCCTCTGAGCGAGTTAATACCGACCATCGAAGCCGCATTTGAAAACGATCGCAGGTTCAGCAGCTTGAGCACTCCTTTTGTGGAGCTCACAGGTTTTCAAGACAATCAAATTTGGGAATGGCTGTTCCCTGAAGGGACCGTTCCTCTTCCCTGATCGAGTTTGTAAGACCCTCAGGCAAGCCATACGCTGCGGATAGTCGACAAACAAACTTCATGGACTGCGTGATAGACATTGACTGATTATGGATAGATCAAATTGGAAGCGTTCAATATATCCCATGGGTCTGGGATTGGCGCTGATTTCCTCAGCCTGGACCACTCGAGCCCAGGATCCACTTCTCGATTCTCTTTCTTTAGAACCTGATGCCTGGGCTCCAAGCAGAATAAGCAATACAGCAGTTCAATTTCAGCTGCGCTATTACATGGACGCAGCTGGCTGGAACGGCAGGCCAATTGGGCTGTGGTCAGACGGTACCACCATGTACGTGACAGACTGGCTTTTCAGTAAATTATTTGCTTACAACATTGCGGGACCGAGGGATTACGCCAATGACATCAACACACTAGCACCGGCAGGGAACCGCACCACAAGGGGTGTCTGGTCGGACGGAACCACCATCTGGGTATGCGATGATTTCGAGGACCGCATCTTCGCCTACAACCTGCAGTCAGGCGAACGTCAAGAAGACCGCGAGTTCGATACCTTGGCGGGAGCAGGCAATGATACCCCGGCAGGTCTGTGGTCTGATGGAAGCACAATGTGGGTAACGGACGACAAGGATGAGAAGATTTACGCTTACGACCTGATGACCACCCTCCGCAAGCCGCAACTCGATTTTGTTTCCCTTTCGGCGGCAGGAAACCATAACCCGCGTGACCTGTGGTCCAATGGGTCTACTTTATGGGTGGCAGATACAGGTGACTGGTCTTCCTGGGGAGGTTGGGTTCATGGCAAAGTGTTTGCCTACGACATGGCTACAAGGCAGCGCGATGCGGCCAAAGATTTTGACTTTCAGTCTCTTCGTGACGTGGGTGCAACAAGCCCAGCGGGACTTTGGTCAAATGGGTCAACCCTTTATGTTTCGGATTGGAGAAACCACAGGATGTTTTCCACCCCCATTGGAAAAGCAAATCCACTGGAACCTGCACCAGAGGACTTTTCACGCAACCCTGAAGGCGATTTTTCAAAAATGGCAGAACAAGGCAACATGCATCCTTCAGGTATTTGGTCGAATGGAACGACGAAGTGGATTGCTGATATCAAGGATGACATGATCTATGCATACGACATCGGCACAGGGCTTCGAGCTGAGAACCTTGATTTTGAGACACAGACCCTGCAAGGAGCGGGGAATGGCAGTCCAACAGGTCTCTGGTCCAATGGCTTCACCCTTTATGTCACCGATGATGTCGATGATAAAGTTTACGCCTATGACTTGAATGTTCAGATCAACGTCAAATCGAGAGAAATCAATACGCTTGGCGAAGCAGGCAACCAATGGCCACGAGGGTTGTGGTCCGACGGAACGACGATGTGGGTCGCTGACTGGGAAGACGACAAACTTTATGCTTACGACTTGAAAAGCGGATCCCATACCCCGGCCAGAGACATCGAAACACTCAAAGCAGCCGGAAACGAGGATCCATCTTCGATTTGGTCGGACGGCACCATCATCTGGGTCGCGGATTGGGAGGATGATAAGGTCTATGCCTATGGCTTGAACTCAAAGGAACGAGTGCCCGAAAGAGATTTTGACAGCTTACGTCAAACAGGCAATCTAAGTCCTTCCGGAATGTGGTCCGACGGTGATAATTTGTGGATCACCGATTTTGCGGATGCACAAGT
>JBDQII010000155.1:0-10257 GCA_040264395.1 Verrucomicrobiota bacterium | reverse complement strand
GATCACACGTTTGGCTTTGACTGGAAGATCAGGAAATCCATCAATACCGGGCGCATTGGCAGATTGCCTGGATGAAGCACTCAACAAGGAGGGTTTGCTCAAGGCATGAAGCGCAGCGGCTCCCAACCCCATTGATGCACGACTTAGGAAAGTGCGGCGGTTCCATTCCTGAACGTAACGATTAAGAGATTCCATAGGGTTATTTTGGCAATATTTGATGGTGAGATCAGTAACGCATGATCCCCTCATGGAGGTTCAATATCACTCGCGCTACACTTGCCCATGCAGCTTTGTCTACGGATGATGTAGGCAAGACTCCTTGATTCTTGATCAAAAATTTCTGAGCCTGCTCAGGGTCTTTCAAGAATGCCTGATGCTCAGATTCGTAAAAAGCAGTCAGCGTAGTCAACTCATCTGCTTCTGGTTGCCGCGAAAGAGCCTTTTGCCAGGCCCATCTAATCCTGTCCTTGATCGAGCTGCCTCCTTCAAGTTGTATCCGCTCTCCAAATGCACGCGCTGCCTCGATAAAACTGGGGTCATTCAACAAGGTCAAGGCCGCCAAAGGTGTGTTTGACACCGGGCGCTCGGCATTCCCTTCCTCTCGGCTGGGTGCGTCAAAAGCCTTGAGCATGGGATGAAGAAAGATCCTTTGCCAATGGGTATAAACACCTCGTCTATATTGATCGGACCCTGTGTCTGGCTGATAGGTACGCGTTGGAAAGTTCAGGTGTTGATAATAGCCTTTGGGCTGGTAGGGCTTCACACTTGGACCTCCTAATCCCTGGACAAGCAGTCCGCTTATCTTGAGAGCTTGATCACGAATGAACTCCGCATCGATTCGGAAAGAATTCTGGCGGGCGTAATACTGATTTCCTTCATCATGACCTTGGATATCTGCCCGGTGAGAGGAACTTTGTAGGTAGGTTCTTGAAGTCACTATCAGCTCTACCATGTGTTTGATATCCCATCCGCTTTCACGAAATTCTACGGCAAGCCAGTCCAGTAGTTCAGGGTGATCGGGCGGCTGCCCTTGTGCGCCAAGGTCATCCAGTCGACTCGACAAGCCTTTTCCAAAAAACAATTTCCACAGTCGATTCACGAAGACGCGGGCGGTCAAGGGATGATCTTTTCTGAAAAGCCAATTCGCCAGATCAAGTCGCGTCGCACGCCCCTCCGCTCTTAGTGCAGGCAGGAATGCGGGGGTTGCCGGTTGCACGACCTCCCCTGAATCATCCATCCAGTTTCCACGCGAGAGTACACGCATCGTACGCGGCTCTGTGGCCATACTGACCATGCAGGGGACAAAGGCTTCCTTGATTTCTTGTTGTCTGGATTCAAGCTGAGCAAGTTTCACGCGGTAGTCTCCATCCCGACTCAGGGGATTCTCCTTGAGCTGGTCAATGGTTTCCGACAAAGCAGATAGCTCGGCAAACTGCGCCAGGTTCCAGGCCTTGAGTTCTGGATCACGTCGAGTAGGGATAGCATTCGGTGCGCTGAACGCTCCCTGCTCTTTCAGGTCAGTGAAAAAAGCGGCCAGGCTGTAGAAATCCTTGATCGTGTAGGGATCATACTTGTGATTGTGACACTCCGCGCAACCTGTCGTGGCTCCCAACCAGACCAGACCAAAATTACGCACTCGGTCGGCTGCATACTTGGCGAGGTACTCCTTGTCCTGCACGCCGCCCTCGTGAGATGTCTGGAGCAATCGATTGTAGCCGGAAGCTACCTTTTGCCATAAATCAGATTCAGGCAGCAGGTCACCCGCCAGTTGTTCACGTGTAAACTGATCGTAGGGAAGATTGTCGTTGAATGATTTGATCACGTAATCCCGATAGGGACTGATACTGTGATCCTGATCCCCATGGTAACCCACCGTGTCAGCAAACCTTACGAGGTCCAACCAATGAACCGCCATTCGCTCCCCATACGCAGGCATGTTCAGGAGCATGCGAACGTGGTCTGTTAATTGCCCCTTGGCATATGCCTGTTTGAAAAGCTCCAGCTCGGAAGCAGATGGGGGTAATCCGGTCAAATCAAGGTGCAGGCGACGCGCCAGAGTGTTGGCAGAAGCTTCTTCAGAAGGCTGAATGCCTTTGGATTCTAGAGCTGAAAGAATAAAATAATCGATGGGCTGCTGCGGCCACGACGGGTTTGATGCAACTGGCAAGGAGTGACGTACTGGAGTCGAATAGGACCAATGTGTTTCATATGCAGCACCTGACGCGATCCACTGACGAATGATCTTGATTTCTTCTTTCGTCAAAACCTTGCCAGAATCAGGAGGAGGCATCAAATCATCGGTATCCCTGGTCACCAGGCGCGCCACCAGCTCGCTCCCGGAAACATCCCCCGGAACAATGGCCGCATAGCCCCCCAGATCCTTGAACGCATCTGATGCAATGTCCAGACGGAGGTCCGCTTTGCGTTCCTCTTCGTCGGGTCCATGGCAAAAGAAACATTTATCAGAGAGAATAGGGCGCACATCACGATTGAACTGGATCTCATCCCCTTCCCCCGCACGGATGCTGTTATCAGCAGCAACAAAAGCAACAATCAGTGCGGCTAAAATTCTGGTCATTCCTTTCATAAGTTCTGCCGAATATTGACTAGCTTATGAGATGCAATATTCACTGGATAAATAGATTTAACACTCTTGAATTATCCTGTCCAGACAGTAGCCCCCCTGGGTTGCCGGTAAAAACGCAGGTAGGACTCATTTTGACAAGCTATTCATCCACAACAATGGATGCGGTCGAAAAAATAAGGGGGGAGTGATAAGCAAAGGTAAGTGAGTGCAGCCTCTCCAGACAATTGAGATCATCGAAAACAGAAAAACCCAGGAAATCAGCGCTATGCAAATAATGGATGATTTGCTGGCGTTAGCGTGTGTGGGAATCATCAAACTCGCGTGATTGCTGCCCACTCGAGCATGGCCTTTCAACTCTTCCCTGAATTCACGTAGGGGTGCTTTTGCTTGGATCAAGGGTGAAGCTCATACTCATCTTCGAAGCAGTCTAAAATCAATGTCTGCCTCAACCAAGCTCTGCACTACAAAGCCCCAAGGTTTTTTAGTTTACGCTTCTGATACGTTAGACATACTCGTGCGATGGCCCCCAAAAAGAGACGTAAGGGTATATCAATGCCTCAACAAGTATGCATACTGATAGTGTTCGTGGTATTCATCAGTTCATGGATCCTTTTGGAGTTTGCCCCTGATTGGACAATGGGGCTATTCCGGCAATACCCAATCCCCGGAATGTTAATCATCGCCATACTAGGTATTGCCAGTTTGTTCATTGGTATCAGCGGTAGAGGAGCTTACTACGGAAGGGAAGGTTGTGGCAGCAGCTGCGGCAGTAGTTGTGGCAGCAGTTGTGGAGGAGGCTGCGGTGGTGGAGATTAAAATTCCCCAATTCTTACAAGCCGTGCTTATATAGATTATTATAAAAGCCGATTGGATTTGTCTTCGGCGATCCTTGCAGCATATCACTCGGAATTGACCCCAGTTGAGACAGTTTGGGCTGTGTTCTAAATGGTGGTTTTTGCGTGCCTGGTTCTGCCCCTCTTGAAGAGCGTAATGTTCATGTTGATAATTTTTTCATAAGCAAGGGGCGAAGCAGCTTACACACTGGCGGAAGGGGAGGGATTCGAACCCCCGATACAGTTTCCTGTACGCCTGATTTCGAGTCAGGTACCTTCAACCAACTCAGCCACCCTTCCAGCACATGTTTTGGCTTTTTTGCCCTCTTATTATCATGAGAGAGAACTGCCAGATATTGAACACGAAAGATGTCCAAAACAGTGATGATACTTTTCCGGGAAAGGATTTTTTTCAAGCTGGAAATGAATGGATTGTTGAAATCGTGGACAATTACATTTTTTGCTAAAGCGGAAACATCAATCAGCCGATTGTTAACTGATGAATCAGATTCAGGAAGCGTCTGCTTTGGATTATTATGAAGGTTATTTGGCTACTGCTGTTGAGCAGAAGCTCACGGGTGGTGATTACAAACTGCCTATATTGCCCGTCATCGCTACAAAGCTTATCAGCAGGCTGTCCAATGATCAGGAAAGCCTTGAAAATATTGCTGCTCTGGTGGAGCAGGATCAAGCTTTGGCTGGACATGTCCTCCGCTTTGCCAATTCCGTCCTGTTCGCAGGGAATGCCCCGGTAAGTTCTATCCAGGAAGGAATTACGCGCGTAGGTTTTAAAGTCATAGGTGAATTTGCCACGATCCTTACTTTTGGTGATTCTATATTCAAGGCAAAAGGTCTGGAACCTCTCATGGACCGAATCCTGAGCCATGCCGTGTTGACTGCCTACATAGGCCGAGAGATGGCGAGTCTTCTGCAGAAAGACGCAGATCAGCAGTTCATGTGTGGCCTCCTCCACACGGTGGGTAAACCTATCATACTTCAATTGGTCAGCGAAATGGGACTTCTGATCCCTATGGACCCTCCTCACGAAGGATTGATAATCATGACTGACCGATTGCATCTGAAAGCCGGCAAGCTGGCATGTGATCGATGGAATTTGCCGAACGAGGTGAGATCCTGCTGCGCCCACTATATGGATAGCGAAAGCGCCAAAAAGCATCAGGATACTGTCCGCATCACCTCCCTGGCCAGTCAGTTAGCCGAACTTTGCCAGACAGAAGACACCTTTCTGGAGGAGAAACTAAAAGATCACTTTCTTTTTGCCGCTCTTGGCCTCCAGCAAGATCAGATTCAACAGATCTTCAATATAAAGGAAAAGATCATGGAAGACACCAAGGCGATGCTGGAAGTTGCTACGGCCTGATTGCTTCATGCATTCTGTATCTGCCAGATGCATATTGGAGTTGAAAAACCCTGAGGTTCACCTCATCTCAACGAATGGAGAACCTTTCCAAAAAAATTTCATTGGAATACTCAGTCTCAGGGTTCCTGTAGATGAAGTATTTTTCTCCGGAAGTAATTTCCAAAAAAGTCATTGAATCGCTGTGAAGCCGCTTATGGTTTGGTTTCCATGGACAAGGCAGATTTCACCTGTGACTTGTGTTCCATAAGTCTGCTTCAATAAGATCCGTCACAGTTGCTTGACAATCCCAACTTTGTATTGCAAAGTAATTTTGGCATGGACGCAGATTGGGCAGCACAAAGGCTTGGAGAGATTCGCACATTGATGGAGCGATCCTCGCTTTATCGACGAGCACTCGCGCCCACTGCAACACTGACGGGTATGATTGGCATGGCCGCTGGAGTCATCGGCTGGACATTACCGGTGAAAACGGGTAGCGGTTTTTGCCTTTACTGGATGGTAACAGGAATCCTCAGTTTATTGGTATCTCTTTTGATGATCCGAAGACAGGCCTGGAAAGACAACGAACGCTTTTGGTCACCTCCCACAAGACGCTTTATTCAGGCAATCTGCCCTGCTCTTTTCGCTGGTGCCTGTCTCGGAATGATAGGTACGTTGCATCCTCAAATCAGCAAATCATATCTGTGGAATCTTCCCGCACTATGGATGATGTTTTACGGGTGCGCCCTTTTTTCAGCCGGATTCTTCATGCCGAGGGGCATTAAACTATTTGGTTCCATTTATGTGCTCTGTGGCTGCATTTCCATGTTCCATTTTACGACGGAAGCTCTCAACCAGACACTGCCTCGGATTGTTCACGCACATATTGTGATGGGATCTTCTTTCGGAATTCTTCACTTTTTTTACGGGGTTTACCTCTATCTGACAGATCACCACTAGACCATGAAAACCGAAACATTCAGTCAAATCAACAAGGTCATTCACGAAAAAGGCCGTATGGCCATCATGTCGGCTCTGGCGGCCAATCCGGAAATGTCCTTCAAGGAACTCAAGGAGTCGCTGGGGATGACCGACGGGAATGTGAGCGTCCATATCCGCACGCTCCAACAGGCAGGTTATGTGATTGTGTCAAAAACCTTCGTCAATAACAGACCCCACACTTCTTACCGAATGACTGCTCAAGGACTACAAGCATTCAATGAATACATTGATCTGCTTGAAGAGATTGTCCGACTTAATCGCGATAACCGTTAGGTATTTTTTCTGCCTTTCACTTTGCTTTACAGAGAACTTTTAACCATCAATAAATTGCCATGAAAATCAAATTAGCACGACACATGGGGCTCTGTTTCGGAGTCAAAGATGCCATCCAATTGGCCGAGGAAACGGCGAAAACCGGGCCGGTCACAATCTTTGGCCCCCTGGCTCACAATCCATCCATCAAAAATCGCCTTTTGGAGCAAGGTATTGAATTTACCGAACAACATCAGCACGCCAGAACAGACACACTGATAGTCACAGCCCATGGCACTTCGGATCGGATGCGCCAGGAAATCAACGAAGCGGGATTCGATGTGAAGGATGCAACTTGCCCATTGGTACACTTCGCGCATCGTTCTCTGAAGAAACTCGTGAGCGATGGTTATTATCCGGTCATCATCGGTAAGGAGGACCACATTGAGGTGCGTGGATTGACGGGTGATCTCGAAGCTTACACGGTTCTCTCACAAGCTTCTGACATTGATCAACTCCCTCCAGCGAAACGCATGGGCATCATTTCGCAGACCACGCAGCCCATTGATCACGTGGAAAGGCTGGTTGAATGTATTAAAGCGACGTTTCCTGAATCTGAAATCCGATTCACAGACACCGTGTGCCATCCGACCAAACAAAGACAGAAATCAGCTATTGAATTAGGTCAGCAATCTGATGTCGTGATTGTGATTGGCGGCAGAACCAGCAACAACACAAGGCAACTCTCCAGAACAGTTTCCAGATTCTGTGACCGTGTTTACCAAATCGAGAAAGTCGAAGATCTGAATCGCACGTGGTTTGAGTCAGCAGACGCCGTGGGAATTACGGCTGGAACATCAACGCCGGATGAGGTCATTCAACCTGTCATTGAACAATTGCGGCTATGGAACAATGCCGAATCCCCTGCCTCTGTCCGTATGGAAACACAGGCCAGGGTAATGGCTGACTAAGGGAGCCTAATCTATTGGCGCTCGTATTCGCCCTTACTTGTTTTCTTGAGGACTGTAAAACCGGCTTTTTTGGCGTCACTGATTGACACCGGCTTGGTGATCGTCGGAGTATTGAAACCGGAAATCAGTTTTTTCACTGATTTCTTGCAAAGAGGGCAGTTGGTCAGAGGTTTGACGGTCAAAGGCCGGCGCAAGGTAAAGCGACCTCCACAGACTTTGCAATCCTCTCCATTCTCCAGTTCGTATTCGTAAAGTGGCATATCGACAACACTTCCAAGCTTGAACGGCGAATCTGGATAATCAAGCAACAATTTGAAATTGTCCTTCAACAAGTTATTCCCATTTTGAGCTAAGATCGTGAAGGATATCGATTTTTGCTTACGCTCTATAGCCTCACGACATCAAGTCACAAAGATTATCTGATTATGCTTCAGGCTCGTCTTGTGGGGCACGCAGCCATCGATAGCCAAGGTAGATGTGAAAGGTAATGATCAGGAAGGCGAGGATTCGTTCCAATTCTAGAGGAGAATCTTGGTTGGCTTTCAACAAGATCACCAGAGCACCCACACTTGGAAAAAACCACAGCAGGCCCACCAGTTTGAAAAAGCCTGCATTTTGATTTTTCCAGATGCTCATGACACGATCAGATTAGAGGGAAGCCTCGATGAGAACAAGTCACCACTTCCCGAGGAAGTCTACCTGAAATAAATCTCAGACACCCTCAGTCAGTCTAGTTAAAAGGGTTTAAATCAAGAGGTCTTCGCATAGCTTGATCTTCACGGATTATTTCCAAGCACTGAACACGCATCCCTTCGCCTGCTCCCGAGAGATTGAAGCGAATATCCAGATCTGTTTGAACTTTGATTCCTGTGTATTCTTTCATCACGGCACGGTCTGCCTTGCCCGACTCGACACTCAACTTAACGTTCTCTTCAACTGTTTTCCCTTGAAGCAAAACATCAAATACCCCCTGCTCATCCGTCGAACGATCTTTCGCAAGAAACCCCATTCGAACGGTGTAGAAGGCTGGTTCACTTCCCTCGTCAAGTAAAGAGATCCGCAGTGCTCGCAAGTCATTCAGTGAAGAAGTAAATAACCAAGGCCGATCGGATCCATCAATGGTAACTCCTCGGAAATCCTGGCGTTTCACTTTGGCTTCCGGATTTTGATTAAGATCGAATTTCACACCATAATCCTTGAACGGTCCCTGACCATCGCTCGTGTCTGGTCGAGGATATCCAAACCACATGACCCCGTCCTTGCTGCGCATATCCCCGGGAGCACCGAGGTTGAGGGCTAAATGAGCCACAGGTTTGGTTGGGCTGTTGGAGATAAACACCGACCATTCACCATGTCCTTTTTGTTCCTTCGACTTCATGACCACCGTGGTCCGTAAAGAGTATGAGCAGGTGCACCCCGCACTGGATTCCTGGAGGGTTAACAATCCATTAGCCGGTATCATGCTGTTCCAGCAACCAGGTCGAGTTCCTCCAAAAAGTTCAAGGCCGGCATCCTGATCCATATTGACAATGGCAGCAGAAAAAGAACGGAAGAAAAGACTGTGCGGTGAAGCGGTGACCACTCCACAACTGTGGCCTGGACGCAAGAACTCCCATTCAACTTCTTCGCCAGTTATTGGATGCTGTCGTGTTTTTATTTCCCCCGTCGTCAAACTGCAGGCCCTCGGCTCAATGACAATGGTGTCCCCCATAATCAATGGGCGTCTACGGTAATTCAACGGTTTGGACCAATAAGTTTCACCGCTACCCGCGTTAAGCACCGTCACGCGACGCCACTGAAGATTCCCATCCACAAAGGCATTCTGATCGTGATTACTGTAGTGTCCAAAAAATAACAGGCGACCATCCTGATACGCCATGCCCATCTTAGTTCCACCAGTACCACTCATGTCCATGGGGCGTGACCAGAGTTCCTTTCCCGTTCGAAAATCGACCGCGACGACCCTGCGCAAATCACGATCTTTAACAGCAAGGTTTTCTTCTTCGTGTTGAGAGTAAATACCATTTTGAATCATTCGAAGGCGATCTTCCATGGCTTGTGTTTTTTCAGCTTCATTCAAATCGCTTTTGACTAAGAATAGTTTCCCTTCACCGACTGCCATGGAAATTTGAGGGATCCGAGCACCATGATGTTCCCATAACAATTTGCCATCGTGAATGTCATAGGCAAAAACAGAATCACTGATCATCATGGTATCACTGACGGGTGAGGGTTGATGGTCAGGCATCCAATTTGGATATTTAGCAACATATCGCCAATGATAGCCATCGCGCTTGAATTCGTCATAGGCCAACTTGTTGGGCGTAGGGAATTTTTCTTTGAAATACTGCACAACCTTTTTGTCCCCGCGTCCCGGGAATTCACGTATTTCTTCAGGGATATCATCATCGGATTTCCATCGATTGCCATCCACCATCTCTTTCCAAACCACTCCATAATCCGCGGCCAAAAAAGGTGCCCCTGATCCAAACAAGATATCACCCTCAACAGCAAGAAAGCCCCAGCGTCTCTGAGAACCATCAGTGCGAGGAGGAACCACATACTCGTGCAGCGTTTCGCCAGTTTTTCCGTCAAGCTGGTAAGTCTTGCCATGAGCCGCCACAAAAAGGGACGTGTCATTTGCAAAGATATTACTTCCGTCAACATCTGCTCGTGCACGCACTGCACCGGGGATGGTTCTCTCCCAAAGCTGAGTTCCGTTGTAAGCATCGTAACCCATGACCACTTCCATGCCTTGCACGTACAATCGCCCATTAATGGCCAAAGGACTCACCGAACGCGCATGTCGTTCCAACATATGTTCGGACCCTGGCTCACCGTACCACAAGACACCCAGTGGATCCTTGACCAACTGGTCTGGAGATGAACCGGTGTTTCCGGCATTTGCATAGAGACCATTCCATGATCCGGCCCCGTCTAGCTTACCGCGAATAAATTGCCTCCAGTTGCCATCAGCTTGAACTGGTTTCTCCAGAAGAAGAGAATGTTTGCCTGTCCACATGCTCCAATCGGATGCTGGCAAACTACCACCAACATTCGGCTGACCTAACATCAACACACCTCCTGCAGGTCTTAGAACGCGGAGAATTCCTTCAACCGGTGCTCCAAGAGGCTCACCGCGGACCAATCCGTCGGAAACAATCAGATTAGCAAAATAATCAGGAAGTTCACTATACTGCCAAGAAGTAACGGAGACCCGGGACCCGTAGAGCCCAGCCTTGATTAGGTAAT
>JBDQII010000154.1:0-10267 GCA_040264395.1 Verrucomicrobiota bacterium | reverse complement strand
ATCTTGACCATGGTTTCCTCATCCAAAACGACACCGCCAGCCCTCAGTGTATCCCCAAGCTGGTCTACGTGTGAAGCACCGATGATGGTGGAAGCGACGTAATCATGCTGTTTGGTCCATGCTGTGGCGAGGGTGACTGGATTCATGCCTATGTCTCGAGCTATTGTCTGGACTCGGTTAACCACTGCAAGTGTGCGCTCGTTGACAAAACGGCGAGCCATGTTTTTCTGCCTCTCCTTGCCATGAATCATATAATGTGAGAATCGAGCTCCCTCAGGGAACGCCCCATTGTTATATTTTCCACAAAGCACTCCACCAGCAAGGGGCGAGTAAGGTAGGAGACTCACCTGTTCCTTGCGGCAAACCTGAGCCAGTTCGCTCTCGCAGCGCCGGTTAATCAAACTGAAATTGTTCTGCACCGTTTCCAAGCGCTCCAGACCCGAGAGCTCAGATGTCCAAAGACTTTTCATCACACCCCAACACGTCTCATTGCTGCAGCCCAACACTCTTATTTTACCTGCCTGTTTCAGCTCAGTCATGGCTGCCAGCGCTTCATCGTGAGGCATGCCGTGATCAGGCCAGTGTGTTTGGTACAAATCGATGTAATCTGTCTGGAGACGACTTAAACTGCCTTCTATCGCACGGACAATTTGATGACGGTCCAATGTAGTCATGCCGTGCCTGACAGGCGGTACGAACCAGCCGTGGCCAGCTCCCGTGATTTTTGTTGCAAGTATGATTGATTCTCTGGGCTTGTCCTTCGCCCAGCGCCCCACGATTTCTTCGGTCACACCAAAAGTTTCAGCCTTGGGTGGCACCGGGTACATTTCGGCTATGTCAAAAAAGTTCACTCCATGATCAAATGCGTTATCCATTATCAGATGAGCCATCGATTCGTCTGTCTGGTCACCAAAAGTCATGGTGCCCATACAAATTTCCGAAACGACAAGTCCACTCTTGCCCAGACGACGCTTTTTCATGGAGTGAATAACAGCCTTAGCTATCTTTCAGCGCTTTTTCTATCGCAGCCTTGAGCTTCGGGTCACTTGGTGAAACGCCTGATTTATAATGTCCGATTACCTGGCCTTTTTTATCAACCAGGAACTTTTCGAAATTCCATCTTACATCTCCGCCGTGGTCAGGGTGGGTAGTCAGATATTTATACAGGGGGGATTGTTTTTCACCTTTGACATCAATTTTTCCCATCATTGGAAAAGTGACTCCATAGTTTTCTTTGCAGAAACTGAGGATTTCAGTGTGTGTACCCGGCTCCTGGGCTCCGAAATTATTACATGGAAAACCGATTACCGAGAATCCATCATCCTTGAACTGACTATGCAATTTCTGGAGTCCGTCATATTGGGGAGTGTAGCCGCACTTGCTTGCTACATTCACCATGAGGACAACTTTGCCTTTGTAACTTTTCAAATCAACATCCTTGTCCTGGATGCTCTTCATTTTGAAACTCAGGGCATTCTTTTCATTGTGATGGTCGGCACTCATATGATTGATGGAAAGCAATCCCAAGACACTCAGGGTCAGGAAGCATTTACGTGTGATTCTGTTTAATTGATACATAACTTTTATAGGTTCGAGGTAAAATTCCTTGTTCAGCGGTAAATGCAAATATTTTTTGCATTTTCATACATGCTAGGTGGAAAATTCAAATTTTATGCGGTGTTCGCTTCTTGTTGCATATAGGTGTGTTCCTTGTAAAAGCGGGCGTAGATCATATACAGGACCGTAGTTGCTAATATCAGGCCTGCAAAAAACAAGTGGTAAGAGACTCCTCCAAGCTTGGTTGAGCCGTCTTCATTCTGAATGAATTGATTGACGTAGCTCGTCAACTTGTTACCGGCAGATATGGTTAGAAGGTAAAAGGACATAATGATTGATTTCATGCTGTTTGGAGATTGTGTATAGGAGAGTTCCAAACCTGTTTGATAAATCATGACTTCCGCTGCCGTCATAAAAATATAGGCCAGAAGTTGCCAGGCGATGGTGGGGGTTTTACCTGCAATTAATTGACTTTCAATCCAGGCAATCACCAGTACCGCCGGCACTGTCAAAAACATACCGATTCCGATTTTCCTGAGTGGATTCAATACGAAAAACTTGTTGACCGCAGGGTAAAGGACGTATGTGAACAAAGGAATGTAAATCAGCACGAGGATCGGATTGATGGCCTGAATCTGGCTGGGTAACCATACGACACCCGCCCAGTTTAAATCCATCTTTTTGGCCTGTAGGACCCAGGCTGAACCGTTTTGTTCGTAAACCGACCAAAAGATGATAATGAAGACGTATAATCCCACCAGCTTACCCATGGCTCGAAGGCCTTCGGGACTGAACGTTTCTTTGAAAAAGGTTTTTCCTCCAGCGGGGATGTGGACAAATTGCCGTCTTCCCAACCAAAAAACAATGGTTGCAAGAAACATTAAAATACCGGGAATCCCAAAGGCCCAGTGAGGCCCATATTGGTTGAGTAAGTAAGGAGTCAGGAGCGTTGAAATAAAAGCACCAAAATTAATGGACCAATAAAACCAGCCGAAAACTTTGCTCAACAGGTGATTATTGGAAGCTCCAAACTGATCACCCACATGCGCCGTCACGCAAGGTTTGATTCCTCCCGCCCCAATTGCTATCAAACTCAGACCAACTGTTAAACCGGTTCTTGTCTCATCCAAAGCCAATGCAAGATGCCCCAGACAATAGACGATTGAGAGACCGATAATCGTTCGGTATTTGCCGAGAAACGCATCGGATAAAATGGCACCAAGGATTGGGAAAAAATACGCCCAGGCCATGAAGTCGTGGTACCATACCTTGGCCTCCGCATCGGTCATGGGGGATAATTCTCCGTGAGCATTTTTTAGGTACTGCGTCATGAAAATGACCAGAATCGTTCGCATTCCGTAATAACTGAACCTTTCAGCTGCCTCATTGCCGACGATGTATGGAATGCCTTTTGGCAAATTTGCCGATTTGCGAGGCGCTGTCAGGTAGGAAGGCTTTGTCATTTCAGGATTGTGATGCTGGAGCAGTAAAGACGCTCAGGCAATGAGCGATGATTTTGTGTTGCTGCTATTGTCCGTTCCAAAAATCCAAAACAAACACATCTTCCAGTAATGGGCCAACTAGTTTGCCGAAATCCTTATGATGTGGGTGGATGAGGTAGTCATCCCGGTCCTGCCCCGAATGAAATGTCAGTACAAATCCATGAGTGAATCCCTTATCCAACCCTTCCGGGCTATTGTTGGTGCCTGTTTCATATGACAAGATTTGAGGGATCTTTTTTTGTAAACCAGCAAAGGCAGTTTCTACCTTTTTAATATCATCTTTCGTAACAGATTCCTTGAATTTAAAAGAAACCATGTGAACCAGATTGCCTCGTTGGTTGGATTTGCCAGCGGCGTCTGTGTTGTTGGTAAAACTCATAATTCCCAATAAAATGAAGGTTAATACAGCGATAAAGGATCTTATTTGCATGACGTTTAAGTGTTCAGGTAATTGGTTCAAGAAACTATCAGCCTCCATATACTCGAGCAAGCGTGAAAGGTTCCCACATCAAGAGCAGTCTTGCATGGCGTTTCACTGAAAGCGCAAGCGGACAAACTCATGGTCCAACGTACGCAAAGGAAAAACACTGCGGAATATGAGACGCTCGAGCCCTTTTCGCACCGGAGTTTCGGAAATACTGATGACTCGACTGGGCTCACCTGACCAGAGGATTAAGTCCTCTGAAAATTCAATAATGGCTTTCACATCTTGCGCCGCCGTTTGATGAAGTAATGAAATGGTGAGATAATTGCCGGGAATCTCTGCATCATTAAACGATTCAATAGAAATAGTGAGTGCCTGGGCTCTATCGCTTGGGTCTAGGTCGCGTGTGCCAAAATAATACTCAGCGATTGCCGGTAGTCCGTCTGCATCGTGATCTTCACTTGGTTCTCCAGTGAAGCCGAGAGGCTCTGCTTTACCGGGACTGCCTCCGTGGAATTTGCTGAGCCTCCAATTTGCTGGATCATTGGGATCGGGGTTCGTCCGTGGATTGATAAGAACAAGGCTGGGACCCTTGCCGTCAGCGTTCACTGGCCAAGGTGATCTGTCCTCATAATTTAATGTTTGAATGATGGATCCATCAAGTGCGACTAATTCCACCACTTCCCCATTATTTGCCAACCGAGTGCCGTTCTGGAATTCTCCGGCGATATTGGTGCCTGATGCCGTGGTTGTGAGTGCACTTGCCGATCGTGCGATCAGAGTTCGCATACCTGGAGAAAGCGTGGCACCTTGTTCAAACTCGAATTCAACACCAGAATTGAAATGCACGCCCGAGAGGGAAAGTGTTTGGTCCGAGATGTTCAACAGCTCAATGAATTCCAAAATTTCGGAGTCGGATGGATGATACATGATTTCCGAGATAACCAAATTGTCATGAGCTGCGGGTGATTCCAGAATGTAATAGGCTTCGTTCAATGCCGACCATTCGCCTTTGTGCAGTGTTCTGGCTTTGATCAGAGCAGACTGGGACAAGGCGATTGGTCCTGTATACTCCATGGCATTGGTGTTTTGTTGTGAATTATCAGGGCTCGAAGCGACGAGTCTTGGGGTGATCAATAAATCACTGCTGTTGATTGAACCGTTGAGTCCATGGATAGCCAGTAGATTTTTGCCTGTTACGAGCAAATGCTTGTATGAAGTGATGTCAAAGGATTGGAAGATGCTTGCGGCACTGTCAGGGTTGGTTGTGCGTGCTGTTGAATTCCAATCGGGAGAGATGATGGGGGCATTTGCTTGAGCGACTCGGTTTCCATTTAAATAGGCGATGAATCCATCGTCGTAGCGCATATCCAGTCTGAGCTCTATCACATCTTCCAATTTCATTTCATTTGCCACGCTGAAAGAGACACGAATGTAAACACTGCTGTTCAGGTTGCGCATTTCTGCAACATTTAAACCGATAAATCCCTTGTAATCAGAGGGCGATGTCTCGTAGCCGATTCCAGTAAACCCCTGTTTCCAGCCTCGCCCCTCACTGAATGCAGGCTTTATCCAATCCCTCTTGAACGAAGCGTTCTCGGGGATGATTGCGCTTGCCGCGGTCCCGTCGTTGAGAAGGGTTGTCTGTAGAATCCTTTCCGCTTGTCTGGGATCGTTTCCGTCCAAGGTATAATAGATGATGCCGCCTTTGCTCTGCAGCTCTATTGGTGTTCCTGAATCAATGTGCCCGGGATTAATCGAGAACTCAGGTGTAGGCGCATGCGGGTATAAGCCTTCAGCTCGCAATTCATTTAATATGGCAAAGCGGCTATTGGGATCGTGTAATGTGGGCAGATAGTGATTCAAGATGTTATCTCTTTCAACGATCCACGAATCTTCCCGGGTAAAAAAGATGTCAGGAGCATTGGGAGCAGGCGGATAGTGATCGTGGTTTACGTTCGTCAGTGGGTTTGGTTGTTGTACACGATTCCCATAAGGTGTACTCGCCTGAGTATCCCCCCAGCGTGCGGATTCTGCCACGATGGCTTTGTCGATTTGGTTTGCCAGATTCAGGTAGCGTTGTTGGCTTTGGTTCAGGCTCAGCGCACCGCCAGGAGATAAATGCTTGTGTGCTTGATCTGCGAAAAGCAACCTGAACGCTGAATTGCGCCGTAATTTTTGGAACAATGCGCCTACCCCTTCGGAACGGTTGTAACGATTCCAAGTAAATTTATCCAGGACAATTTCCTGATCCCAGACAAAAAAACGAAACCTTCCGTCTCCTGAATTGGTATTGGCTGCCGCATACCCGTTGTGGTGCGGCCAATCTTCGGAGTCAGCATAAAAATGGAGCAACATGTAGTCCGCAAAATTTTCCATATCCACAAACGATTGAATTTCCGCAAAACCTTCGGGAGTGGATGCGTCTATGTGCATCATTTGACTCCACCTCCTACCTGGACTTGAGAAATCTTCATTGATTTCCCAATCCCGTTCATCGCCACCGAGGTGATTGGAAAAGAAATCATCTTCGAGACGTTCTGTCAGGTTATGAAGGCCAAAGTAGAGTCCGTTCACATAAAGATGTACGAAATTTCCATGAGACGACGTTTGCCCCATGGCTTGTAGGGATTTTTTCATCCAAACATCGCGGATGTATTGGGAGTCGTTGGGGCGATACCGTGAACTCCCCCAACTGACCAATCCCCAACTGTCGGTGAAGCATGCACGCAAAACCAGTTTGTTGAAATTGCTGACTGGGGATTCAGGAAACAATGGGTAATTCAATCGTGCCGCGCCTTGATCTGATGTGAACGTGACACGAAGGGAATGCTTCTGCATGCGCCAAGGACGTCTGCTTGAGTTACCATGGACTTCTATTTTGCAATTTTCCTGAAATCCACTGGAGCCATCTGGTAGCAAATATTCAATGGAACACGGCTTTTCAATGCGAGTCTGGGGGATGGCATAAATCCCCGAACCCGGCCGTATGAAATCGTCTTGAGACATGACGATTGAAACGGATGGAATATCCAGTAAAGCATCTCGAATGCCATAGCCAGGTAACGTGTTTTCCACGACTCTTGGATCCATTTCATAATCGGCAGGGACAATGCCATTTCTTGATCCATCGTTTCTGTTGACTTCACCGTTTGCACCCCAGTTGTCAGGCCAGCCTGAGGGGTTGGCAGGTTGCCCGGCAACATCATTCACGAAAATATAAGAATGTGTCATGACCTTGCTTGAGCGCCACCCCTCACGAAATGCTATCGCTCGTAAGGTCGTCGTCGTTGTGAGGGGGATGGGGTTCTCATAGAACTGTCCGTGATAAACTGTGGGCTGACTTCCATCAAGGGTGTATCGGACGGAGGTTTGCTCTTCCTCCGTTAAAATGAATACTTCAATGGGATTGTCATAGAATCCTCGTTTTTCTGAAAACAGAGGTTCCTTCAGGATACCCTCATATCCATTACCATTAATTTTTCCAGGTGACGGGGATGTGAAATAATTTTTCTCACCGTGCCGGTTCAGTCCATAGGAAATATCAGCGAATTGAGCTGGATAACGCGGTTCAATAACTGATTCAAGCGTGCGACCGTCCGGACGCACAATAGCAAGAAATTCTCCTGAATCTTTGAGATTGAAATTGAAGTGAAAAAGACCATCAGCATCCTGATAATCGTTTGGAGTGATCCCATCAACTACAGGCGTCCCACCATAAACAACCAGATATCCTCCAGCTGGCATGTGGATGGGTGGAAACATCCATTTGTTCGGCACATTCGAATCATCTGTTAGACTGTATCCTGCCAGATTAATACTTTCACTGCTTGCGTTGTGTATTTCGACCCAGTCCACCGCCTTGCCATCACCGTCCAAATGGATGCCTTCATTGTCAGCCATGAATTCGCTGATGAGGATAGAGGGGCTTGCATCAGTATCTCCAAGGATCTTGATCTGGAATTGGGACTCGACTGCATTCAGGTTTTCATCAGTCGATCGAACATTCAGCGAAAGGAGTGAATTTGGTGAGATATTTGTCAGTGCCTTTGCCGTGAATAATTGACCGTCTATCATCTCAAAAAGTTCGTTGTCGTTCTTCGTGTTTCCCTTTGAGAATGCATAAGTGAATGTTTGATCAGGTGTTGAGCTAAGCGTAGAAAATACCCCGATCTTAGTGCCCACGGGATCGTTTTGGTAAGCGATCGAGGAGCTCAGCAGGATCAAATTTGAGCCTTCGGGTAAGCGAATGGGGTCACCAATTTCAAGACCATTGATAAAAACATTGTGGGCTGGCCCGGGAGGTCTCCCCACTCTCGCTTTGACGATCGCCACACCATTGGCGTCCGCGACCACATTCAATAAAATCATGTTCTGTGAAAGTGACTGTGGAGGGGAGGAGCGACCATCAAAGGAATATGTTTGTTGGTTCCATGTAGAGACCCTTGATAAACGACTTCCAGAATCAAAACTCCAAATCCTGAGGGGATAAGTGGCGCTGGCAATGAGTCCCGTAATCCGGAAATCCAAACCTTGATTGCGATCAACACTTCCATTCGCAAAAAGGAAATCCTGCCACATTTGTGGGGCGGGACCACCGTCAATCGAAATGGTTCGGTCTCGGCTATCGAGAGAAACGCCTCCTGCCGGAATAACTTCTATGAATAGGCCGCTTGAAAATCTTTTGGACCAAGGCCGGCCGAGGTCGTTGTCCTCTGCGCTAAACGCCTCCCAATCCGGAGAAGTTTTGTGGCTGTGGTTGAAATCAACTTTAAGTGTTGCAGCAAGCAATGAATTAAACGCATTCGACACCCCGGACAGGAACATAAACACTGCTGTAAGATATGCCAGAGATCTCATCAAATCAGACTAGAATCCTTTCCATGGAATGCAAAGGTTTAACGAGTCGATGCGGTTTGTATGGTCAGTCAGGTTACGGATGGTTGGAGACAGTTATGAAAACCGATTTGATCACCAGTCAAGTGATCGCATTGCCAGCATCAAAAGCGTGCAAAAAATGTGATCTGAAAATCAATCTTGCCAGAAAGGCGCTTCTTGCTGAGTGCCCTTGCTCAGCCTGATCGGTTGGCATGACAGTGCATCTATTCTTGCCGGCCGGCGAGCCGAGAGATCTTTGGACTCCAAGATATCTGTGCTAAAATCAAAAAGCTCACAATGTGTCAGCTTTGCAGACCGTGTGATTTTCCACTTGCCAGAGCGCATCGCTACTTTTGTTTTTCCGAACGCATTGAAATAACGCCATTAGAGCGAATGCCTTTTTCAACTTGGTCTCTATATTCAAGATCATCACAAAGAATAACAAGGAAGCTGGGCTTGGAGTGGTCGGGCAAGTTATCGATGCACATTAAGGAGGCGGCCAGACTCTGCATGGTATCGCGATGCTTGCCGTTTTCTGCCGATTTGTTTCGCAAATTTCAGCGCTTTCTCGGTCAGGCAGGTTGTTCTACAGCCTAAGGCAATGAGAGATATTCTTTGCGGATCTCACTATGGCTGGAGCTTCATGAATGTTCTTTTTATGTCCTGGATTAAGTCTCTTATTTTGTCGATATCTAAAATCAAACCCGTGAGATTAATTACGTCGTAAATTACTATAGCATATAAGTTTAAAGCTAACCTTCGATCTGCATTGATCCTTCGGATGATGGATTTCATGTCACTTGTTTTGACCCAAAACAGGGTTTCAGGAAGCCGTGATTATTCATCAGCATAATCCTGACGCGCGGTTTGCCCTTGAGTTCGAGTTCCGCGAGAATTGGTTCCTTATTATGCATACCCATGAAGATCAGCTTCATCGGTTGAATCCATGCTCCTACGGGGTGAAGGAATGATTTAAATACCTACAGCCATTTATCCGTCAGCTAAACTAAGCACGAGGTAGTTATCCAAGCTCAAACGAGAGGGATTTGGATGGAATCAAAATACATTGTAAAAATTGATTTGACCCTAATGGAAAGGGTCTTATTGGTTGTCTGATGATATTGAAGCCTTTGACCTCATCTGGTGCATATATAAAAATGAATGTGTGCATTGCTTTTTTTCACGTAGCACTGCTGGTGACTGTGCAGGCGGACACAGCGAACGCATTGAGGTTTTATGAGCGTGGTAAGAGTGCCTACACAGCAGGAAAAATTGAGGAAGCAAAAGAACTTTTTACTAAAGCGATCGCAGAAGACCCCAAGCATGCGCCATCCTATCTCGCTCGTGGTTATGTTCACCAATATGATCGTCATTATGCAGCCGCCGCCGCAGACTTCTCCAAATCAGTTGAATTAGAGCCCGCCAGGCCCGAGTCTTACTTCCGTCGCGCTGTTGAATATTTCAATCTGGGGGAATTTCGCAAATGTGTTGCTGATTTTGAACAGTTTGCAGAACTCTTGCCCGATCAGAAACCGCACCTTTGGCAGTTAGGCATCGCTTATTACTACACAGGGCAATACAAGGAAGGAAGAGAGTTGTTTGAATCTCACCAAACAGTTAATAGTCATGACGTAGAGAATGCGGTGTGGCACTTTTTATGCATCGCTGGCATGGACAGTTTTGAAGCTGCAAGAGCGGCATTGATCCCCATTGATGGAGATTCACGCGTTCCCATGATGCAGGTTTATCAATTGTTCAAAGGAACGGGTGATGAAGAAAACGTCCTCAAGGCAGCTCACCAAGGCACTGCCATTGGTGGGGTACGTATCCGCCACAGTTTCTATGCTCATCTTTACCTTGGTTTGTATCACGAGTCCAAGGGCAGTGGTGAAAAAGCCTATTCCTT
>JBDQII010000153.1:0-10272 GCA_040264395.1 Verrucomicrobiota bacterium | reverse complement strand
TTTAAAACGTTCATACTTTGCAGCAAAGGAGATTTTGAAAATTTCCGCAATCATCACTAACGGCTTACGGTAATTGAATTCCAGCTCCCATCATGGCAAGCTCCGTCTCCGGTCCGAGCACTCAAACCTGAATCTGGTTGGGTAACAACGAATGGAATGAATCACATATATCTCATTGAGGATTTGGGATTGATACTCATGGCAGCGAGTCTGATGATGCTCTTAACGCGTCGACTCAAGACACCTGCGATTGTCAATTACTTGCTTGCCGGCCTGGCAATTGGACCTGCCATGGGCCTGATTCAAGAAACATCACATCTGGATTACATTTCTGAAACGGGCATCGTATTGCTTCTGTTCCTTGTTGGCATTGAATTGAATATTGGCCAATTCAAAAAAGCGGGAAAAGAGGTCGTATGGACGGGATTCTGGCAAATGTCTTTGACCTGCATCGCAGTATTCGGATTGGCATTCAGCTTTCAACACCCTCTTCAAACCTCCATCATCTTGGGACTGGCATTCATGTTCAGTAGCACGGTGGTGGTCGTCAAGCTCCTTCAGGAGGATCGAAGCATGAGTGCATTTCATGGCCGTGTTTCTGTAGGTGTCTTATTATTGCAGGATGTCGCGGCTTTGGCCGCCATTACTCTGGTATCCAGTCTGGGTGGCAGCAGTGCAGAATCCCTGGATACTTCCATGACCACTCTTTTACTGACTTCAGTGGGTGGTATGGGAGTCTTGATCGGATTCACCTGGATTGCATCCAGATACATCGTGAATCCAGCTCTGAATTGGTCTCTTCCCATTCCAGGGATGATGTTTATCTGGAGTCTCGGCTGGTGCTTTCTTTTCGTAGCGCTCGCCCACGGGTTTGGTTTATCACATGAGATCGGGGCATTTCTGGCGGGCCTGAGTCTTGCACAGTCACGTTTTTCGTCGGAATTAAGACGTCGAGTGCACCCCTTGATGAATTTCTTTGTCGTCATTTTCTTCGTCGTGCTTGGCATTGGAATAAAATTCAACCTTTCAACGACCATGTGGCTGCAGGTATTCACACTCTCGGCGTGTGTCATGTTGCTGAAATGCCTGATTATAATCGGGGTGCTCTGGAAAATGGGACGGCGCAAAGAAGGCTCCATTTTGGCGGGTATGCACCTAGCGCAGATTAGTGAGTTTTCTCTGATCCTGATCGCTCTTGCAGGGAGAAAAGGACTGGTGACGCAAGAAATCCAGACCATGGTTGCATGGACGGGAATCATCACCATCGCCATCTCTTCCTACGGGGTCTTTTTTCGTAAGTCCATTTTGCAATGGATCCAAAATAATCATCGCTTGTGCGAACTCTTCCAATGGACCGAACCGGAATCAAAAAGCCTCTCACCGGCGGGGCTGACAGCGAAAACCATCCTGGTCATCGGCATGAATGCCATGGGCCGTGACATTGTGAAGCAACTTGCAAGCAGGGGTGAAATGGTGACCGCTATTGATTCTGATCCGGTGAAATTAAAGGATCTCCCCTGCAACACGCTACACGGCAATATTCATGATTGGGATTTATTGGAGTCCGCTGGTTTTTCTAATGCAAAAATGGTTGTTTCAGCGCTGCAAATTGAAGAAGCCAACCAGCTGTTAGCTTTTAGATCCCATGCGGCAGACATTCCATGCTGTGTCATGGCTCCAGACACACTCGTCATGCCAGCGCTTCTCGAACTGGATGTGAGTTATTTCATGACTCCCTTTGCAGATGGAATCAAGCGTCAAAAAGCGGAACTTTCAAAGAGAGGTTTACTGGATAAATGACAGAGTTACTTCTCTTATTATTCATCGCCGCCATCGGTTTGGGGCTTGCCCGCAAACTGAAACTTCCTGCCATTCCATTTTGGATATCAGGCGGCTTGATTGCAGGGCAATTGGACTGGTCCGTAAAAACGACTCATTTGGAGCAACTGCTGGAAATGGGATTGATCTTCCTTGTGTTCGCCTCGGGAATGGAGCTCAACCCCAGTCGATTCAAGCATCAGTGGTCCATTGTCTGGCGAGTAAGCCTCCTCCAATTTAGCATTCTTGTAGGTATTGGGTGGCTTGTTGCGTTCTGTTTAGGGTTTACGCCGCGAGAGGCTTGCTATCCAGCTGTCGCCATGGGGACGAGTTCGACACTACTTGCGATTCGACTCCTCATTCAAGCACGCAAGATGTATGAGCCCTTTGCTCGCATGGTGATTGGTGTGTTGTTGATCCAAGATCTATTGATGATTTTGCTGGTGGTCATTCTGGTCAAATCCAACCTAGGCCTGCTGGCAACCATCAAGGGCTTAGGTGGCACGATGGCCCTGGCAACCATTGCTTGGTTCGTTCGCCAATATTTCTGGACATTTTTCCTGCGGAAATTTGATTCGGATGAAGAATCATTTTTGTTGATTTTACTCTCCACCATGTTCCTTTTTGTAAGTGCTTCTTTTTACTTCGATTTACCCTTGATCGTAGGCGCTTTTTTTGGAGGCTTGAGTCTGAGTTCTTTCCCTATTCAAGGGTTGGCAAAAGGAGTCATGACGTCTCTTTCCGACTTTTTCTTTGCGTTGTTTTTTACCGCGCTGGGGCTCTATGCAGGTATCCCTCTATCCATCCATTACTGGCTGCAAGCCGCCGTTTTTGCAGGGATTGTTGTTGTTGTGACACCGATTCTGGTGGCACTCATCGCTGAACGCGCAGGTTTGACAGCGCGTCATGCCATTGAAGGAGGAATATTACTGGCCCAGACGAGTGAATTCGCCTTGGTGCTGGGGCTTGCCGGTCACCTGTCAGAAAGCGGCCTTCCCGTTGAACGGATCAGCCAAATCGCGCTTCTTTCGGTCATGACAATGACCATCACTCCTATACTTTCCAACGATCGAGTCACACATTGGCTGCTCAAATTTCATCCCTTCAGAAATCGCCATGCTGTGAATTCCGATTGGAAAAATCATGTCCTTGTCCTGGGTTTCGGAAGCGCGGGTGATTATGTGATTCAACCCTTCATTGAAAGAGGCGATCTGGTGGTGGTGGTTGATGAAGATCCTGCTGTAGTCGCAAAGTTGCAAGCCAAGGGAAAAGTCACCGCCATCCGCGGCGACGGAGCCGACAGAGCCTTGCTCGACCAATTGCACGCTCGCAAGTCACGAGTGATCCTCGCTTCAATGCGCCGTACCGAGGAAGCGGCTGGAGTGCTCAAATATGTGGACGGAGCTGCACCGGTCTTTGCTCGAGTTTTTGAGCCAGAGGATGGAAAACGCATTCAACGACTTGGCGGGATTCCCATTTTGAATTCAATGGCCAGCTCCGAAGCTTTCATGAGCTGGTATCAGACGATCGGAAAGGACATCTGCAAATCCAAAACATGAGCTCTCGATAGCGTCAAACAACCTCCTGGCTGATTCACGCTGGCGGCGTTGTTTGACTTTCAATCTCGGGAGATGATTCTTCGTTGGATTCAGGAGCGTGCTCCTGAATGAAGTAGCTTAGATTTTCGAGTTCGATCGCAAGATTGACATTATTGACAGTCACCCCATCAGGAACGTGGAGCACCATGGGTGCAAAATTCAACACCCCGGTAATTCCTGTCTGAATAAGACTGTTTACCGTAGATTGCGCAGCTTCAATAGGAACACACAAAATGGCCATTCGAACGTGATGGTTGGATACAATGAGAGGTAGTTCATCCATTGAACGAACAGGTATTGTCCATTTCATACAAGCAGTCACCACATTGGGGTCAGCATCAAATGCAGAAACAATTTCAAAACCCTCCCGTTCGAATCCACGATAGGAAATCAATGCTTTTCCCAAATTACCAACACCAATGAGCACAACCGGCTGCAGGGTATTCGTTCCAAGAACTTCAGCAATCATGTCTGTCAGCTGATTGACATCATAACCAAGACCTCGTGTACCGAATTGCCCAAAGTAGGTAAGGTCCTTGCGGAGTTGGGTAGGCTTGACTCCAGCAGCACTTGAGAGTGCTTGACTGGAAACGGTTTCAAGCCCATTGGCCTTGAGCCGCATCAGACAACGCATATAAACAGACAGTCGATAAACTGCCTGACGCGGTATTTCACCTTTGAGTGTTTTTTTCACTGGGACGAATGTTGAACCAAATAATTAGGCAGGACAAAAGTGCGTGCATCCTGATCAATCATTCCAATGGAATAGATGCATCACGTGAGTCCTACATGGAGTGTGATTAGACTTCAGGTCATACCAAGTGATGTCAAGACACAAGAACAAATACCTTATCGCAAAATCGAACGGGCCCCTGTTAGTACACCCTCAGTAGAAACGTGATCTACATCAACACTTTGAATTGAATACACAGTCTAGAGTCGCTTCGGATTAAAGGGAGTCACAGGAGTTGCCGGACTGGCTTTCTGATGAAGCATTTGCTGCAAGCCACGAATAAGTGTGTCCATTTTCTTGTCAGACTGAACGGCCAAATTGGTGAATTCAGCAGGGTCTGATTGGTAGTCATAGAGTTCAGTACCATATCGCCCTCCTTCTCCCCATTCAGTATAACGCCAACGGTGCGTGCGTATGCTGATACCCATCACTGGCTGATCAAGTCGGTCATCAGCTGGGCGCAATATCTGAGTTACGGCATTGCCATTCCATTCCAGGGAAGGGTTTTTCAACAATGGAACCAGGGTGCGCCCGGATAACTTCTGATCATGCTTGATTTTTACCAGGTCAACCAGGGTGGGAAATATGTCAACGAATTCTACAATCCGATGACAAGGCCTCCCATTTCCTGAAAGCTCGGGAGCACGAATGATTAGGGGTGCTTTGGCTGATTTTTCAAACAAGGTTCGTTTCTGCCAGATTCCTCCATGTTCTCCCAGGTGATAACCATGATCACTCCAGAGAACGACAATGGTCTCATCTTCAATCTGGAGCCTTTCGAGCGCCTCCATCAATCTACCGACTTGCGCATCAATGAACGAAACACATGCGTAGTAAGCCTGAACAGCTTTTCTCAATGTTAATTCATCCAGACCGTAGTTTGGAACAGGGCAATTATGAGCAAAGGCGGGTGTGGGAATATCGAGTCGATCGCCTACAGGTGAATATGGTAATCGCATCTCCTCTGTAGGATATAAATCAAAATACTTTTTGGGGGCGACAAAGGGTGTGTGAGGCCTGAAAAACCCCACCCCTAGAAAAAATGGTTGATCCTTGTGGTTTTCCATATAGCGGATGGCATCACTGGCAACCATCCCATCGGTTTGTTCTTCATCCTTTCCTTCGGCCGCAAGCCAGCTCAGGGCCGCGCTAATTGCGCGATGGGGTTCCGCATTAAAGATCGACTCTTCCTCTGACTTGTCACGACCGCTCGGATTGAAAACCTTCTGCCAGCTTGAAGGATCATCATGCCCACTCGTTCCGATGCTTGCAGGAACATTGTAATGATAAATTTTCCCTGAACGCGCCGCTTTCCATCCATTTTTCAGAAATGCCTGCGGCAGGGTGAGCACATCAGGCATCGAATCCCGAAAATGGCGATCCAAATCGTAGACCTTGATTTCATCCGGACGCCTGCCAGTCATCACGGAAGCACGCGTTGGATTGCACAAGGGCAATTGATTGTAGGCGCGAGTAAACATCACACCAGATGAAGCAAGGGCATCGATATGTGGCGTATGCGCCAACAGATCACCATAACATCCCAGTGTGTCGGTCAGGTCATCGACTGCGATAAAAAGAATATGCTTCCTCTCAAGCGCATTGCCTTGCAGGAAACCAAAGCAGAGAAACAGAACAAGCGTCATGGACGCCCAGTCGCAGAAGGGGATGACTGAAACGCCTGATTTGGGTTTTCGAAAGATGCTGTGATTCATTTTCATCAGAGAACGTTCCCATCCGAGACGGTTAAGGCTGAAGTGCCTGCCATTCATGCTCACCAGCAGCGGATTTCTGATACTCCATGAGCACTTTCCACCCACTCTCTTTTTTCACAAGGAGTGCTTCAAAGTGAATCCAGTCAACGGTCGTTTCCTGATTTCTTTTAGTTTCGTAGCGAAAAATACCGCGTTCATGAGCAGTGGTCGCATCCCCCATCCGGTGACTAAATTTAAAGTCAACCGAAGCTTGCATGGCACCGGATTTAGTATCCTGAAATCCTTTTTTCCAGCGAACAAGTGCATGCGCCAATGGGTAGCTCGTGCTCGAAGAGCCGGAGACCAGGACACCTTCGGCATGACAAGTAGCGGCGTAGCCCTCAAAATCTCCCTCCTGAACCGTAATTGAAACTTTTTGCCAAAAGCGATCCAACTCTTGCTCCCGTTTTAAGTCCAATCGAATATTGGCCGGTGCTTGGCCTTGCCTTGCCCATCGACCCCATACTCTCAGGAATTCCGGTATAACCAGAGACCTGTCACCATTGGTATCCAATTGATCAAACACCTCTATCTTTGAGATTTCTGATGGACCCAGGTCAGTATGGGCTTGAAATTCAATCCAAGTGACGGCCATGTCCCGGTCCTTATCCATACTCAGCAAAATACCTTTGGCTTCATCGGTAATAGCCCGGTTTAGCACATATTCAGCCCTTGAAACCTTGGCATCCCCATTCTCATCAGCTGCCTGAAAAATCCCACGTCTGGCTTGAGGCGTAAGGTAATCTCCTTTTTCGATGTATTCAGCGGTTGAATGATGACCATCATGATCCATGTCGATGCGATCAAAATGCCTTAGATAAGCCAGATGTTGTTCGATGCTCAAACCAGCTTCCATCCGCGCCCCCAGACGCTTCAGTATTAGACCCGAGGAAGGTTCCGATGGATCAGCGGCATGATTGGGTGATTGACCAGCTGCCAGGTGATGACCCGTCAGTGCCAAGCAACAGGACAACATGTATGATAAATAGCATTGTTTCATATGGTGAGCTAAGGAAGTTTGCTGCGTCTTTACAATTGTTTTCAATGACATGGCAACCTTGAGATGGAGCATTATAAATGTGGTATCATGGATCGGGTGAATAGCTCCCCTGAGAACGACGGCCGATGCCTCAAGTTGAAAGACACTATTAACTCAGGGTAATGGGCGCTACATGGTCGATTTATTTCATGGGGCTCCCATTATCTACTGGTGTTTTCTGATGCTCCAAAGTTTTCAATCGCTGGCGTTCTGCTGTTTTGGCAAAGGGGTAGTAAATGACCATGCACATCGGAATCGAGACCGCTCCCCAAAGAGCAGCTCGCCAATCGCCTCCGGAGACAAGAAAGTGCCCAATCACCGGTGGTGTTGTCCAGGGCACATGGATCACCGGTTTACTGATCATACCGAAGTCCATGAGCAAGTATGTAATCGTTGTTAACGACATGGCACTGAATATATAAGGAATCATGAACACAGGATTCAAAACAATCGGAAAACCAAAGAAAATAGGCTCGTTAATTTGAAAAATTTGCGTAGGCAATGAAACACGGCTGATTTGGCGATAGCCCGCATCTTTTGAATTAACCATTACCAGGGCCAAAGCAATGGTTGCTCCGGTGCCTCCTACATTCACGAAACTTGTAATGAACCCGAGGGCGGTGATGTAAGGAAGAGGCTCATCGGCCTGGGCTGCTTCTACATTGGCAGCCAGAAACATCAGGAAAATGGGAGCGACGACTGCGTCGAGTGTGTTGTCTCCATTGATTCCGATCGACCACAGCATGGTCAACAAAAAGGTGAAAATCAGGATTCCCGGCAGGGTATTCAAGGCAACGAGCAAAGGCGAAAAGACGGTTTGCAACGTTTGATTGATATCCACATCCATCACAAACCGAAGGACGAAGAACCCAACCATCAAGCAAAGCATCGGAACAAGGCTTAGGAAGGATTCGTAAACCACTTCAGGGACACTTTTGGGCAATTTGATCACGAGGTTATAATCATTGAGCGCTTTCTGTACTCGCACAGAAACCAGCGCCACCAGGATGGCAGTGAACAACCCTGCCGAAGCCAGGCCATCCATATTGAGAACCAATGCTCCGAGCTCACCATCGATGGCCTCAACACGCTGCAATTGCACCATGAGGAAAATGAGCGTTGCCATACTCGCACTCAAGTGGGCCTCAAGTTTCAAATTTCTGGCCAGATCATGAGCAATCGCAAAGCAGACAAACACAGCCAGCAAGCCAAAGGTGGCCGCCACCGGAACTTCCATCAACCCCTTGTAAGGACTCACCCAGGATTGCCAGGCCGGCCAGGGCATCTCAGCGATTACAAGGAATAACCCGCCTATGATGGTGAGTGGCACAATCGCGACCATGCCCGCCCGAATGGCTGATAAATAAGGGTTGTTACTCAAGGCCGTCAAAGGTGGCACCAGGTGACGATCCAGAAACTGAGTTAAGGTTTTCACAATTTTTTTCCTAGGTAGATACAACCATCATCAGGCCCCCCAACTCGATCCAGCTCCTTGAATCCAAGTTTGGAATAGAACCCGAGCGCCGGGATGTTTCGAATACTCACGCCCAAATGCGCACCAGGCGATCCCTCTTGTTTTAATTGGCGCATGAGGTCCTCCATCAACACCCGGCCAAATCCATGGCCACGCGCACGCTCCAGAAAATCGATATGCAGATGGGAGGGATACTGTTCGTAGGGTTCGGGGCAATGATAATCGGGTTCATGATACCAGGAATGCACTTGCTGCACGGGGGTCCACTGCGTTTGATCAGCTTCAGACATTGGAAATTCGGCGCATAATTTGGGACGCCATTCTTTTTCATAGCGTTCGTAAAAACCTTTGGAATCAAAAGCTGCAAACGCGTAACCGCATATTCCCTCATTATCCTCAAGTATCAGACTGTTTTCCGGCTCAAAAGCCAGGTAAGGCCCAACGAAGATACGCCCCAAAGCATCGGGATCGTCCTGATACATCCTTTCCCCATCAGCACCATGATTACCCGTTTTGAGGCAAATATAGTAGGCCGCCTGAAGATCTTCCATCTTGCCTTTTCTGACCTTGAAAGCACTCATTGTTTTGCGCCGATTCTTGCGGTTGAGGGGCTACATGTTGTTGGCATTTTTGATTTGTCCATCCCTGGAGGTAAAAGATCACCCTGTCGACCGATGCGTTCATCGAACGAACGCAGCATCAGTATCGTAAATTGAACTCGTCTGTTGTTAATTTATCGCTGTTTGACAGGAAAAGTTAACATTTTGTATTTTATCATGCCAGCTCAGGTTTTCCTGTATTGTGATGAACCTTGTGCATGACAGGACTATTTTACTGGAATGAAGCTACCATCGGACCGCTGCTCAATAAGGCCGCGCAATTTGGAAACCATCCCCCCGCGATAAGTTCCCGAAAGATGATAATCCGATCGCAACTGACCGGTCGGATCACTCTTCATTTGCTTCGCAAAAGTGAGGAGTAATTCCATTTCTTCTCGCAGATCCCAGGTTTTACGGTGCAAGGCCGAAAATAAATGGCGATCTTGAAGATTAACAATCTCACGGCAGATATTGCGAAGTCTGGTCGCTGACTCCTGAAAGGGTTGATAGAAACCCTGTTTTTTATCCAGGGGAGCTTTGAGCCATTGCTCGGCGTTATGGAAGAGTTGAGCTGCTTCGCTCCCCTCCTCTTCCGGCAGATAAAAACAATCTCCCAGTAAAACCAGGTCTGCCAAATCAATGGGTGAACCAGCGGATTCAAAACTCGCGTGCCAATCATTCATCGCATTGAGATATGATTCTCTGGGATTCCATGTCGCTTTGGCATGAATGAAGTCCGATAAAGTTTTCCAAGGAACGAAGTTCAGTAGCGCCTCGTTATTCGGGTTGTGCAGTATGCCCTGGATCTCTGATCGAATCTCCAGCGGTCGCCCTGAATAAGGTCCGCAATAAAAACGATGACCATCATAATCATTGGCATGCAAATTATCCCAGAGCAGTGGAGGACGACGCAGGGTATTTGCAAGTGACTCAATATGATTGACTGAGATTTGAGAGGAGATAATTTCCGGCCCAGTCCAAAAAATATCAATGCCTGGATCCAAGGCCTTCCCAATTTCCTCAAGATACCTTCCCCCCCCCAATCCTGCCCGCCGCATGCGACCGCAGTAAGGCGTCGGACAAAAGAAAAACCTTGCGCAGGAAGATGTTCGACCCGTGAGGTATCGATAAAGATGGTTGGCCACATGACTCTGAGCCAATGCAAAGGTTCCGAAGCGTCGACGGTCCTCTGCTCGCATGGAGTCAGGGATGTCATCAAACAAGATGGCAAAATCACGGACGCCCAGCTCATGCACT
>JBDQII010000152.1:0-10281 GCA_040264395.1 Verrucomicrobiota bacterium | reverse complement strand
TGAACGTATTCGGCCAACAGAAAATCGCCATCGAATGCGAAGGCGAACATGCGGCTCAGGGCGGAGCCACCGCATTCTCCGTGACAGGCAAGCGTGCTGTCAACTTTACCTCGGGCCAGGGCATCGCTTATGCCATGGAGCAGTATTATCATGCCCCAGGCAAGGGATCCACAATGGTGCTCGAAGTAGGCGCACGTGCGCTGACCAAGCACGCTCTCAACGTCCACTGTGGTCACGATGATTTCTACGGAGCTCTGGACACAGGCTGGATCATGCTGATGGGTAAAACGGCTCAGCAGGCTGCGGATCAGGCTGTCATCCTCCGCAAAGTTTGTGAGCTATCCCTCAATCCTGGAATGAATATCCAGGACGGCATGCTGACCACTCACTCAGAGAGAACCTACTATGCCCCCGAGGCTGATTTCCTGCGGGAATTTCTAGGTGCTCCTTGGGACATGATTGACAGCCCTACTCCCGCTCAGAAAGAGTTGTTTGGCCCAAAGCGTCGTCGTGTGCCCGAGATGATGGACTTAAAACATCCCGTCCTTCTCGGTCCAGTCCAGAATCAGGAGCACCACATGAACGGTGTCGTTTCTCGTCGTGACAACTTCAATGAACCCATTCTTGGATTCCTTGAGGATGCCTACAAAGAGTTTGGAGAATTAACGGGTCGACACTACGGACTGGTATCTACCTACAAAACCGAGGATGCGGATACAGTTTATGTGACGCTTGGTTGCGCTGCAGAAAATATCGAAGAAGCGGTTGATCATCTCAGAGACAATGAGGGAGCCAAGGTTGGTTCTATGCATGTCAACGTGATCCGACCTTTCCCAGAAGCTGCTGTGATCAACGCACTCCGCGGCAAAAAGAACATCATCATTCTCGAAAGAACAGATGAGGGCCTCTCCGGAGATAACCCACTCGCACGCGACATCCGTTGCGCTCTGAGCAAGGGTGTTGAGACGCACCGTCATAAAGGTACACTGCCGGCGATAAAACCTGAGGACAGGCCTCTCATTTTCCGTGGCTCCTATGGGATTGGTAGTCGTGATTTTCGTCCGGAGCACGTGCTTGGCGCATACGAGTATACCCAAGGCAAAACCCTTCGCAAGGATGGCAAGGGCGCTCATGACGGCGAGACCTTCTTCGTTCTAGGTGTGGATCATCCATACGCCGTTATATCCGAAGCTACTCCGTCGCTGCTGCCTGAAAAGGCTATTGCAGTGCGTTTTCACTCCATAGGCGGCTGGGGAATGATCACTACCGGTAAAAACTTGGGCTCAATCATTGGTGAATTCGGTGATGTTATTTCCAAGAAAGATCCTTCCTACGATGCTTTTGGGGCACTTGAAGACAAATTGTTCGTCAGTGCTAATCCTAAATATGGTTCAGAGAAAAAGGGTGCTCCAACGAATTATTACCTCGTCGTTGCCCCCAAACCTATCCGAGTCAATTGTGAGTTGAACCATGTGGACGTTGTGCTTTGTTGCGATCCAAAAGCATTTACACACACCAACCCTCTTGAAGGTTTGAATCCCGGTGGTTGCTTGGTCTGGGAATCCAGTGATTCGCCCGAAACCGCCTGGCAGAGGATACCCAAAAAGCACCGTCAATTCGTCAAAGACAACAACATTCGTATTTTTATCCTACCTGGTTTTCAGATTGCCCGTAACGCAACCTCAAGACAGGATCTACAGCTTCGTATGCAAGGGAATTCCTTCTTGGGAGCGTTTTTCCGTGTTTCTTCCTTCCTTGATGACAATAGCATCAGCGAAGATCAGTTTCGGGATGTTGTTGAGAAGCAATATCAGAAAAAATTCGGTCGATTCGGCGAAGCTGTTGTCTCCTCCAATATGGAAGTGATGACTCAGGGATTCAATCTAACCCAGGAAATAACATACGGGGAAATTGAAGATGCTGATACCTCCAGCATGAGGCAGTCACCATTGGCGCCTCTGGGAGACCATGAAATAGCTCCCACTGCAGGTTGTGCAGAATCAGGTTGTAGTTCATGTGAGCCGCCTGAGGAGCAACCTGAAAGGGCTCCCGTCCAAACTCTGGCAAAGTTCGATTCCGAGTTCAGAAATGGTCTTGGTTACCATCAACCAGCGGGTGCTTTGTCGGCAATGGGGGTCATGGCCTCGGGAACCGGTGCTACTCAATCCAAGTATGTGGCCAGACGTGAGACTCCGGTTTACATAGCTGAAAATTGCACCCAATGTATGGAATGTATCACGGCTTGTCCGGACACTGCGTTACCGAACACCTCACAGGATGTTGAAACTATCTTGAGCACGGCTGCTCGCAATTATATCACTAACCCAGAGGAACGTGTTGCTCTCTTACAGGCTGTCCCCGAGATTGAGAAACAATCCAGAGAACAGATGGTAGAAAGTGTTCAGGCTAAAAGTGACAAGCCTTTCAGTGAAATCGTCAGCGAGCTTGTAAACGGCCTCGATAATATATCCGACGAAACCAAAAAAGAGTTCTCAGGTATCATCGCCCAACTGCCATTGGCATACAGCAACGTCACAGCAATATTCCGAGCTGTAGAAAAGAAAAGCCCTGGTAATGGCGGTTTATTCTCCATTTTCGTATCGGACTTATGTAAGGGATGCGGCGAGTGTGTGCAGGTCTGCGGTGATCATGATGCGCTACGAATGACTACTGAAACAGAGGAGTTGAATGCGCAACTGACAACAGCTCAAATATTCTCCCGCCTCTTACCCGATACTCCTCAAAAGTTTCTCGGGCTTTATCAGGACGATGCGCCGCAGGACTCACGCGAGGCAGCCCTGCGCAACCACATGATGGTGCGTCGGAATTATGAAGCACTTGTATCCGGTGATGGCGCTTGCGCAGGTTGCGGTGAAAAATCAGTACTCCATGCTGTGGCGTCTGTCACCGAAGCTTACATGCGTCCTCTTTATCATCAAAAAGCGGATCGACTGCGCGAAAAAGCAGATGTGCTTGAAGCCAGCGGATTGGATCGATTGCAAAAACTGAAAGATTCTGATCCTGAAACGTACGTTTTGTATACGCGTTCCATTGCTCATATCATCATGGGTCTGGGAGGCGAAACGGAGGAAGATACTACCCATCGCATCGAGCAGCACGGGGCCATTTCTGATGAGGAGATCATCAATGCGCTGGTCGCTGTCTTGCGACAGGACGCTTTCAATCACAAGGATCTCCAGTCATTGGATGGTCGAGATGCGCGTGGCCAATCAGTGATGTTCATGGGAGCAAGCACTGGCTGTAATACAGTCTATGGTTCAACACCTCCGGGTAATCCTCATCCATATCCCTGGATGAACTCATTGTTCCAGGATGGCGCTACAATCAGTTGGCTTATGGGTGAATCGCTCATCCTGAATCACGCCCGCAGGTCCGTGGTTCCCGAGCGTCTAAGTGATTGTCTTCTGCAGCGCGATGAATCGGTTCTCACTGACAAGGAATATTTCAACCTTGCTCGACTCGATGATTCCTTGATGACCGAGCAGGAATTGCGTGAATTGCCCAAAGTATGGGTTATCGGTGGCGATGGTGCTCTTGGAGATATTGGATTTCAAAACGTTTCTAAAGTCATCCTTCAAAACCGTCCCAATATCAAAATCCTCATGCTGGACACACAGGTGTATTCCAACACCGGTGGTCAGAATTCCGACTCTTCAACCATGTTGGGTGGATATGACATGAATCAATTCGGTGCTGCCTCTCAAGGTAAATTGACCGAGAAGAAAAATGTTGCTGAGGCTTTCACTTCTGGGCATGGATCTCCATTCGTGGCGCAGGTTTCCATGGCAAATGCAGCAAAGATGTATAAAGCCATGTTGGATGGCCTTGAGTATCGCGGAACTGCTTTTTTCCAATCATACACAACTTGCCAGCCAGAACATGGTGTTGCGGATCATATGTCGGCTGACCAGGCGAAACTTGCACGTGATTCACGAGCAATGCCTGAGTTTGTGTTCAATCCCAGAGGAGGCGAAACTTCTCAAGAGACATTCAATCTCAAAGGCAATCCTACTTTGAACCGTGACTGGTGGGAAACCAAGTATGCTTCGACTGGCGAGAAATATCGATACACCGTTGCGCACTGGGCATTGACCGAGGCTCGATTCCGCAAGCATGTCAAGGAAATCAAGGAAGAGGAAGCCATGGAATTCATCCATTTTGATGATGTTTTATTGTGCGTTACTCAGGATGATGTCACTCATCGCAGGGTGTTCGATGCCAGCCATCGATCGCACGTACCAAACTTCGGGGCTTATATCAAAGCTGAAATCAGTGGTAAAATGCGTTTCTTCTCTGTTTCGCGTCAAATGGTATTATTTGCCGTTGAAAGGCGGAAAGCATGGCGCATGCTTCAGAGTAAGGCGGGTGTAGACAACAAGGATTATCGAGCACAACGTGAACTGATCAAGAAAGTCGACTCTGGAAAGATTGAGATCTCGAGTCTGCTCGGCCGAACACGAGAGCTTTTCGATGCTGAACTTGAAGCCCTGAAATAAACGCAGGGAACCCTGCGTCATCTCAAATGACTTAACCACAAGACCTGTTCGGCATTCTTCGCCGAACAGGTCTTTTTTATTTTACTGATGGAATCCTTGGACCTAAGCCAATGATCAATTGCACAATGACTCAATGAACCACGACCCAATGATAGGAGTTGAAAAGTGCCTTAACACTTTGAAAGGACGATTATTTTCCTCTTTGCTTGCGTTTGCCTTTCACTGCCTTGGGGTCACTCAAAATCTAGCTGATATCCAATGGGATATCCAATCACCTTTGGATTACCAGGTGTTCCAACGAGAGTCTCTTGAATCAGGTCGGATAACCATCAAAGGGAAAATAGCGGGATTGGACGCTGCAGCATCGATCCTGCAATTTCGGCTTGGCGACTATCCGAACAATGATTGGGTCGATGCGGCAGAAACTCTTAAAAATGGATCTATCGATTGCAGTGTCAAAGCGTCCGCCGGAGAGTGGCACCAAGTGGAATTACGAATCATCAATGGAGGTGATTCCATGGGAGAATACGTCATTCCCCATGTTGGCGTGGGTGAATTGTTTATCGTCGCCGGGCAATCCAATTCTGCCAACCATGGAGAGGAACGGCAGAGAGTTCTTTCCGGAAAGGTTTCAGCTTTTGACGGAATCCATTGGCGTATTGCGGATGACCCGCAACCAGGTGCCAGTGGCAAAGGTGGAAGTTTCATTCCAGTTTTTGGTGATGCCATGGCCCGGTATTTTCAGGTCCCGATTGGTGTCGTGGCGTGTGGAATAGGAGCGACAAGTGTGCGTGAATGGTTGCCCGCCGGGAGTCGCTTTCCCAACCCTCCAACACTGACTGGACGAGTAGAGTTGCTGGCTAATGGTGAATGGGCCAGTAAGGGGGAAGCCTATGACATGTTCATAAGCAGAATGAGATCGCTGCAGGCTCAGCGTTTTCGGGCAGTGCTCTGGCACCAGGGTGAAAGTGATGCGAATCAAAGAGATCCTGCGCGTACGCTTCCCGGAAAGCTTTATCGCGAATCCCTTGAAAAGCTCATTCTCTCCTCGAGGAAAGCGATTTCAAGAGATGTTCCATGGTTTGTGGCTCTGGTGAGTTATCACGTTCCCGGGGATGAAAGCTCGGCTGAAATACGTGAAGCTCAGGCCTCACTTTGGCGAGATGGAATTGTTTTAAAGGGGCCGGATTCTGATGCGATCAAGGGGCATTTCAGAGAGCGAAATGGTCAGGGAGTCCATTTCAGTGCAGAAGGTCTGAAGGAGCATGGGCTTCGGTGGTTTGATGCGGTGGCACCTTGGCTAGAGTCTGTTTTGAGTCAATAATTTTCTTTTAAGGCAGGGCTCATTTCATAGCATGCAACCATGTCTGAACAAGCTTGCTCACCTTTGAATCGTCGTCAATTCCTTCGACAAAGTATTGCGCTTTCTGCCGCAGGTCTTGTGGTTCCTTTGATTGCGAAAGGGCAATCGAGGAATACCTCTCCATCGAATCGATTGAACATCGGAGTGATTGGTCTGGGGGGCAGGGGGTCTGCTCTCATGCAATCCTTTTTGAGGCAAGCAGACGTCCAGGTTACTGCTGTCTGTGATGTGGATCTGGAACATTACCGATCCAATGCTTGGGGCAAAGGCCGGGTATTTGGTCTGAATGCGGCCAGACGTGCTGTAAATCAATACTACGGAGACAAACAGAAATCCGGAAATTTCAAGGGCTGTCATGCGGACAAGGATTTTCGTGTTCTATGTGCTCGTCAGGATGTGGATGCCATTGTGGTCGCTTCGCCGGATCATTGGCATTACCACCAGGTCATGGAAACACTCAAGCACGGGAAAGACGTTTATTGCGAAAAGCCGGTTACTCATACATTCATGGAAGGAAAAATGATTTACCGCGAAGTGTTGAGGCGAAAGGCCATTTTTCAAACCGGATCACAGCAGAGATCAACAGGAAATTTTCATCGTGCTGTTGAGCTGGTCCGTAACGGGCACTTAGGTTCGATCAAACGCGTTGAGGTCGGGCTTCCTGCCGGCTATAAAGAACCAAGTGTTCCCGCTGTGGTCGAACCCATTCCTGAGAGTTTGGATTACGATTTCTGGTCTGGCCCTGCGCCATTGCTTCCTTACATGCGGGCACGTCATCATCAATTATGGCGGGGACATCTGGCTTATGGTGGCGGCAACATCATGGACTGGATTGGTCATCATAACGATATTGCACATTGGGGTGCAGGAATGGATGATTCAGGCCCTCTTGAAGTTGAAGCGGTCGGATGGACCGAATCCAGTACTTCGGCCTATGACACACCAGTGGAATTCGAGATACAATGCCTTTACCCAGGTCAGATAGAGTGGTTGATCGGCTCAAGATTTCAAATGGGAACCAAGTGGATTGGCGAGAACGGATGGATCTATGTCAATCGAGGCAAGTTAGAGGCATCTGATTCACGGTGGGTGGCCAAGGATTTTAATCCCGGCCCCGCAAAGGTATATCAATCAAGTAATCACATTCGTAATTTCATTGAAGGTGTGGCACAGCGCAGGGAATGCATCGCCCCGGCGGAGACTGGTCATCGATCCATTTCACCCGGTCATTTGGGATATGCATCTCACCGGCTGGGGCGTAAACTAAAATACGATGCGCGCGTCGAGAGGGTCTTGGATGATCCAGAGGCGAATGCTCTGTTGGATAAGAGTTACCGGAAACCCTGGAAAATCTAGCTCCTTGACTGCGAAACGTGGATAGCCCCTGTGCCAAGAACAGTTTTGATATACAGTTGTGTCTGATTCCGTGACATCTTTTCAAAGATCGATTGCCAGCTATGAGGCACAATTCGGATCAAAACCCAAGTGGGTAGCCCATGCTCCGGGCCGGGTTAACCTCATTGGAGAGCATATTGATTATAACGATGGATTCGTATTGCCAGCTGCCATTGATCGACGCTTGAGTATCGCGGCCTCTCCGGTGAATCATCCGGAAATCCTGATCTATTCTGAGCAGGAAAAGCAACAGGTGCAGTTTTCTCTGGATGCTCCGCTCCTTCCTTCCGGAAAATGGACGGATTATGTGATAGGTGTCGTAGAATACTGGAGACGCCTTGAAGCGAGACCAGTTGGATTGAAATTGGCGATTGCATCAGATGTTCCATATGGCAGCGGATTGAGCAGCAGCGCTGCTTTGGAAATGGCGTTTGCCACGTTAATTGGGGAAGTTTGGGACCTTGAATTGGATCCTGTGGCGAAAGCCTTGAAATGTCAGCAAGTTGAAAGTGATTTTGTAGGGATGCCTTGCGGCATCATGGATCAGTTCGTCGTCGGTCTGGCCAGAAAAGATCATTTTCTGAAAGTCGACTGTCAATCAAATACTCATGAACTCATCAAAGCAGGCGAGCAATTTCCAGCGCTATTGATCATCAATTCCAACGTGAAACATGCACTCACGGATGGAGGATATGCATCTCGCAGGGCACAATGTGAATCTGCACTTCTCAAGCTTGGCAGCGCATCCTGGAGATCTGTTTCCATGGAGCAATTATTGGGATCCGCTGGCAAGTTGGATGAAGTGGAATTGCGGCGTGGACGACACGTGATTTCTGAAATGCATCGGACACTGGAAGCATGCGAGCGAATTCAGGCAAGTGACTATCAGTCATTGGGGGAATTACTTTATCAAAGTCATTTCTCACTGAGCGATGATTTCGAAGTTTCCTGCCCTGAATTGGATTGGATTGTCAACCGGATGCAAAGTCTAGGAGGTGGGGAAGGTGTTTATGGTTGTCGTATCACAGGTGGCGGTTTTGGTGGTTGCGCCGTGAGCTTGGTCGAACCTCAAGCCGTGGAAAGGGTCACCCAAATTATTGCCCATGATTATATTCAGGCATTTGGTGTTTCTGCAGACTTTTTTCTCACGCAACCCTCTGCTGGTTGTGCATTGAGCAAATTGTAGTCTTATTCACCCAGTAACTGCAGAAGAGCGGCATCTCTTTCCGGGCCTTCTAAAAAATCCAATGCTCTGCGGTAGCGAGTTTTTTCTGACTCATCGATTGAGGGGTCCTTGATAAATAGAACCAGTTTTGCTGGTGTGAACTTGCTTCGGCTTCTCCATATAATATCCCGTCCTGCAGGTGTATCCCAATCATCGTTCACCAGGTTCATCCAAGCCTCAAAAAAGGCGTCTTCATTGCCTTGAGCTCCGATACCCAGAGCTTCCAGATAGAACCGGTCCTTACCGCTGTATTGCATGGCGATTGTTGCCCATAATTCGGGAGCAAGAGTGGATTTCGAGTGATTCAGTGCAATGGCGCACTCTCGCCGCACCGCAGGAGATGAGTCTCTGACCGCGCGTTTAATTAAATCAATAACCCCCATTTTTTGCTCGCGAGCTATTCTTATGGCAGTGGCTCGAACGGACGCATTTTCATCGCTCATTGCTTCGATCAAATAAGGATTTGACTCATATTTGAGGCGCCCCAGCAAGTGAAGTGCCCGCGCTCTGAAATGAGGTGTGGTGCTGCGCCAAAGTGCGAGCAGTTCTGGTGTGGCTTTATTACCAATTTCCCTCAAGCGCCTCCAAGCGGAATATCTCGTTGAAGCATTTGGAGATTTCAACGCCTGAACGGCCCTTTTTCCTGAATCAAGGGATGGTTGCAGGATGGTATAATTTGTTCTCTCAAGAGGTGTGATGCGATAGATACGTCCGCTCATTGAATCCAGTTGCTGGTCTGTCATCAGGTTTTCCGCGCTTGTGGCATCGTTCCAATCAGCAATCATCAGCGATCCGTCTGGTGCAGTGCCTACATCACAGGGGCGAAACCATGGATGCTTGGATGATAAGATATTCTGAATGACAGTATTTCCTCCATCGCCGATCTTTTCCGTTAACAATCCTTGGACTGCTTGCTTCTGTGAGTCGCAATAGATGATTTGGTTCTGGAATTGAGTGGGTAACAAAGTTCCCTCATAGACAATGATACCTTTTGGTACCCCTTCGCCAATATTCAAAAGAGCAGGTATCACACCCGGGTCATGCTCGTGCCAATGCCTCAGAGGGATTTCCTTCGCCATGTTACGACCGTTCTCAATCCAGCTGGCTCCTGTCATTTCATCCAGATATCCAAAATTACCACAATCAAAAACCTCGTTGATCCTTGATGCCCTGGCTCCCTGGTCAGCTTGATCCGATTGCCATACCGCTCCAAAAGAATCCACCGTCAGCTCGAATGGATTTCTGAAATTATGCCCGATAACTTCAAACTTGCTTCCGTCCATACGGCATCGGAATGCCATTCCGCCCCAGTATGGGTTGCCATTGGCCCTGACGGTGCGCCCCATCAGGTCGGTTACCGAACTTCCGTTGGCATGAGAAATTTGTGAACCCTGGTTTCCAAAGTTGAAATAGAGCTTACCATCCGGACCAATGACAGGTCCATGCACGCCCTGGTCATGGTCAACGCCTCCAATGCCAGTGAATAACACTTCTTTCTTGTCAGCCTTATCATCGCCATCCGTATCAGTTAAAACGATGATATCAGGTGAGCATGCCACGAAAATTTGATTCTCAAGCACGCAAATACCCTGAGCAGAATTAATGTCATTGCCTTGATAAAAAACCGTGCTCTTATCGGCTTCACCATCCTGGTCGTTATCTTCGAGGATCAGGATGCGATCCCCGTCGGGACGCAATTTACCCCATGCCTGCCATTGACGGTAATTGACTCCCTCCGTCACCCAAACTCTTCCTCTGGGGTCGATATCAAGGCTGGTTGG
>JBDQII010000151.1:0-10546 GCA_040264395.1 Verrucomicrobiota bacterium | reverse complement strand
TAGAATTGACGTAACTGCCTTGTCTCCCAATTTCGGTTTAAAATAGGAACCGCTCTTTTGACATCATGAGCAGTGCAAGCCTGCACTAATGGGGCATTTTTCGTCTTAAAGCCTTTCCAGGCGGGATAAGTCAGATGGTTGAAATTACTGAAGTGAACGATATGAGCTTTTGTTTTAATCGCATGATGAAGGAATCGATTCGGATTTATCCACTGCCCCATGAGGAACTTCATTTTACGGATGAGTGGCTGGCTCGACGAAATCTGGAATAAAACAGGGTGAGTTTCATATTTTGCTCTGTCCAACCATTCAAAATTGGGTGGACAGTAAAGTGAAACGGACAATGATTCCAGACACATCAATTGTGTCAGAAGTTCATGCGTGTATTGACCTATGCCTCCTCCGGGAAAAAAACAATAAAATGCAACTTTGATCTCAGACGCAGGAGGCATAGACTTGTTCTAATTTATCAAGGTGTATTTCTGGGGTGAATTTATCCCGAATGCTTTCTTGGCCGGCAGCACCCATGGTGGCCATCAAATCCTGATCGCTGAAAATCTTTGTGGCGTAGGTAGCTATTTCTTCTGATGATTTGGGGCGGCACAAATAACCTGTAACTCCATGATCGACCCACTCGGGGATTCCTCCAATATCACTCCCAATGACAGGAATTCCAAAGGCCATGGCTTCTATCCCTGTGATTCCGAAAGGCTCAGGCCAGATGGAGGGAAAAATAAGTATCGAGGTTTTTTTCAATAACCTTGCAACTCCTTTACGATCTGACCAGTTTTCAAGAGTGACTCTATCCTCGCAATGGGCGGTTTTCGCCATTTCTAGGATAGATTTTTCTTTTTTTTCGTTGATATCTCCCATGATGAAGCCGCGCACATCTGTGGGTAATTTTCCTAGCGACGAAAGGAAGTAATCAATTCCCTTATAATCAGCTGTCCTACCTATGATTGAGATGGATTTCTCCTCAGGGAACTCTCTCGGAGAGTCAAGCGGCTTGAATGAGCAATAATAGGGAATGATGTGGGTTCTCGCTTCAGGAAAAGATGATTCTCTGAATCTGTTGGCTACATATCGACTTGCTGTAACAATCGCCCGAATCTCTGGAATCAGTCGTTTGAATCTTCGGATTCTTTGAATGTTTCGTGTCAGAAGCTGCGGCCGAAGAGTCACGCACTTGTGTTTTAAGCTAGATGGCGCACACAACCAACCTGAGGACTTGTTGCAAGGGCTCTTTGTTCGTTTCCAATAAAATTTGGAATCGGGACATAACCATCGATAATCGTGGCCTGTCATCATGCAAGGTTTTAGTTGGAGGCACGCTTCGATGACGTGAATATTCCAAACACCGTGAATGTGAATAAGGTCTGGGCGGACTTTGTTGATAAAACTTTGTAATGACGCCAAGTCCCTCTCTAGATTAATTGCCGACACCTGACCTATGCTTGGTAATTTGATCGAGGAAATGTCAATATCAGGCTCCTCTTTTGCATATGCTAAATAACATTCGTGACCTAGGATTTCCAAACGCTTGATTAAATCGAACAAGTAGGCCTCTGCCCCGCCTTTTGTGACTGAATGTTCGTTAATGTGTAAAATTTTCATTCAGGGAATGGTGCTGAGTGGCAAAAGACTCCCAATTAATTTCTTCTAAAAATTGATCCCATCTTTTTTTGTCAATTTTACAAGAGCACAGCCTTGGTAATATTCCGATTAAATCAATATGTGCCATTGCCACCGAACGTAGTGGCGAAGAACTTGGAGTTCTCAGGATCGCTCTTATTGTTTGGAGGGATCCGTTTATAATTAGATGTCTCCATGCTTCAATCCATCTGGGGCCGTGGCTGTTTCTGATTTTGAGAACTGTCCTGTTTCTAATGACCCAACGGGACCTCTTCCTCCGAGCTTCCTCAGTTTGCGAAATGGATCCAGAATAATGAAAAAGGATTGATTGAGGGCAGATAGCAATATGATACCCCAATTTTCTAATCCGCATACAAAGGTCGAAATCTTCGTAGTAACTGCCGAAAATATTATCAAAGGGGCCTGATCGCTTGATAACCTCTGTTTTGACAATCATCGCAGTAGCCGGGATGTCGTCAACAAGATGAATTTTTGCTACTGAGGGATGATCGGAGCAATTCAACCAGTCGATCTTAAAGTCTGGTTGATTCTTCAGTAAAAATTGAAATTCCTTGTCCCAGTCAGTTCCTTGATAATTTTTTAACATGGGACTGACAGCTCCAAGTTGGGGGTTTTCATGCAGGCAATTTAATCCTTCTTCCAACCAATTTTTCTGACTGAGCGTGTCTTGATTTAGAAAACAAATGTTTTTTACGGACGTTGGAACCTTCATTAATGCAAAGTTGTTTGCATCTGCAAAGCCCATGGGGTGGGGGGTCTTGAAGCAGTGGATCGTCAAGGATCCGATTTCTCCCGACATTAACTTTGTATTATCCTTATTATCAATCAACAAGACGAGCGCATTGATTTGGGTGGATGCTTGCAAGCTTTCTATGCAGTCAGGAATCCACGCGTCTCCTTCGTATGCAACGATAATGATTGCCACTTCCCAACCAGCCCTTGGTGAGGGGTCGTTGTTTTCATTTTTTTTGCTGTAAGACTCTGCTGGCATCAACTTTGTTTAGTGGCGAGGTAAAGAAAGTATTGTTTTTTCAAGTCCTTTTTCCAAGGGCGTGAAAGTACGGTTCATCAAACCAATCATATTGGTAACATCAGGTTGCCTTCTTTGCATATCTCCATCAGGAAGGGCAGGCAGGTATTTGATTTTGGAGTTGGAATTGGTTTGCTTGATAATTGTTTGAGCCAATTCTACTACATTTATCTGCACATCGTTCCCGATGTTCACAACATCATTGATAAATTGATTGCCTTCATATGCTGAAAAAGTCGCCAGGATGTGATCTTCAATAAAACAAAAGGTTCTAGTCTGCTGGCCATCACCGTATATGGTCACGTCTTCTCCTGCTAAAGCCTTGCTTATGAATTTTGAAATAACGAAATCCGGGCTTTGCCTAGGGCCATACGTGTTGAAGAGGCGGAAGATTGTATAGTTTAACCCATATTCCGATTGATAAGTCCTGAGCATGACTTCCCCCAGGTTTTTGACAACTGCGTAAGGCAGGCGAGAATTCAAAGGTGTCGTTTTTTCATTTTGCGGCATTTCAACGGGCTCGCCGTATACTTCTGATGAGGAAGAATAAAAAATACGCTTAACGCCCGTGTTTTTACTCAAATCTAAAATATTTTTTAGACCTTCAATGTCTTTCAAAACAGCAGAAGGGTTGTCAAGAGTGCGCTGAACGCCTACAACGGCAGCATAATGAAATACATAATCAAACCGGAAAGCCAGCATGACAGCTGAAATTTCCCTGTAATTATTGATGTCACATTTAATGAATGTCCATCGGTCGTTGTGAACTTGAGGTAGGTTATTCGTGCTTCCCGTTGATAAGTCATCGACAATGATGACGTTTACATCATTTTTGCTAATGAATTTATCAACGAGCCAGCTTCCAACAAAACCTGCTCCACCAGTAATAAGGATGGTTTGTTTTTCGCTCATTGAATATTCTTTTGAATGGATTCTTTCACGGCCAGCTTCCATTCAGGGATGGGTTTTCTACAAATAGCCTGAATTTTTTTATTGCACATGACTGAAAAACTTGGGCGTCTGGCTTGAGTATTAAATGAACTCATGGGAGCAGGTTTGATTATGGTATTGGCCCAATCGTTTCGTTCTGCAAAATAACGGGCCCACTCATAGCGACTGCAACTTCCACTATTGTTGATATGAAAAATACCTTCAAGATTCTTTTCAACGGCTGATAAAATGACACTTGGGACATGCCCTGCAAAAGTTGGTGTCGAAACTTCGTCAGAGGTTATTGTCAAAACTTTGTGTTCATCACGCCACTTCTGCAGTTTGGAAGTGAATCCGGAGTCGTTTCCCCCAAAAAGCCAACTTAATCTGCCAATTAAATACCTGCAGCCTGATGCTTGTATGATTTGTTCACCTTCGAGCTTGCTGGCTCCGTATGCATTAAGTGGGTTGGGTTTGTCCGTTTCCAGATAAGGTTTTTGGGACATGCCGTCAAAAATATAATCTGTGCCGAAATGCACGAAAAGGATACCATTTTTCCTGCACTGCTCTGATAGGTGTTTCAAGGCACAGGCATTGATATCGAGACATGACGTCTGGTCGGTTTCGGCTTTTTCTACATCCGTGTATGCCGCGCAATTGATCAGGACATCATAGTCTCCGGAACTTAGGAATTTATTTGAGTCTTGTTGAGATTGAATATCCCATTCGTTTCTATTAAATGCGTCAAAACGATTACTTGTTTTTTTTAAATGTGCGTTAAAAAAAGAACCTAATTGGCCACCTGCTCCTGTTAACGCGATTTTCATTTCTGTAACTAAGGCGGAATTATCAGTGCCTTAAAAGTATTTCAGATAACTGAAATATCTTCGAGTAAGGGTAAGGATGTGTCTTTGGGAGACAAACATGGTTTTTGTGTTTTCCAATCAATCCCAAGACTGGGATCATTCCAGATAATGCCACATTCAGCTTTGGGATGGTAAAAATCGGTCGTTTTGTAATGAACGATAGCGTTTTCTGAAAGCACCGCGAACCCATGAGCAAAACCTTCACTAACGTAGACCATTTTCCCCTCAGCCGCATCCAGCTCAATTGAAAAGTGGTCTCCATAAGTTTTAGAATCCAGCCGAATGTCCACCGCAACATCGAGAATTTTTCCCGTTACGGCTCGCACTAATTTGGCTTGAGCATATGGAGGCTTCTGGAAATGCAGGCCACGAACTGTTCCTAACTGTGAGTATGATTGATTGTCCTGAACAAATGGTTTGCTTATGCCGTGATCTGAAAAAACGCTCGCTTGATAGCATTCTTCAAAGTACCCGCGGCCGTCGCGGAACCTCTTCGGTTGGATGATCCATAATCCTTCTATTGAGGCGGGTATAAATTCAAAAGGCATTTGATCAGTTAAAATATGAGGGTTTAATCAATCAACACTTGGATTGGTTCTCTACTAAATTGCGAAGATAGATTCCGTAGGCATTCTTTTTGTAAAGACTCCCGAGGTGAAAGAGAGTTTCATCATTAATCCAGCCTTTTCTCCATGCAATTTCTTCAGGGCTACCAACTTTGAGTCCCTGCCTTTTTTCAATCGTGGCCACAAACTGTCCCGCTTCCAAAAGAGAATCATGTGTTCCTGTATCGAGCCAAGCGGTTCCTCGGCCCAGCGGAATGACGTTTAAGGAACCATCATCGAGATACGCATTGTTTAAATCCGTTATTTCTAGTTCTCCGCGGGCGGAAGGAGTTAGTTTTTTTGTCCTTTCAACAACGGTTGAATCATAAAAGTAAAGTCCCGTGACAGCAAAAGGAGAGTTGGGGGTTTTTGGTTTCTCAACTAATTTTTTGGCTTTCCTGTCTGAATCAAATTCTACGACGCCGTATCGCTCTGGATCCGTGACTCGGTAGGCAAAAACAGATGCACCTTTCTTATGATTAGATGCACCTTCTAGCAGCTCTGTCATTTGGTGACCATAAAAGATGTTATCTCCCAAAACCAAGGAGCAAGGAGAGTTTTGCAAAAAATTTTCCGCAATAAGGAACGCTTGAGCAATTCCATCTGGTGAGGGTTGCTCTTCATATTCAAAATTCAAACCCCATTGCTTTCCCTCACCTAATAATTCCTTGAAATGCGGTAAATCCCGAGGAGTTGAGATAATGAGTATCTCTTGTATGTCTGCCAGCATCAGTGTGCTCAGCGGATAATAGATCATGGGCTTATCGTAGATCGGTAAAAGCTGCTTCGACACAGAAAGCGTCGCAGGGTGTAAACGAGTGCCAGCTCCCCCTGCAAGTATGATACCTTTTCGTTTTTGTGAGTGCATGAATTTGATCTGGTAAAGTCCTTAAAGACCTAGTCGTTGTAATTCGTAACCTCTGCTCAATACTGACTCGCACCAGTCTGTGTTTTTCAGATACCAATCGATGGTGGCCTCAAGTCCGCTCTTGATATTGTATTGCGGTGACCAGCCTAGATCTTTTTTGATCTTGGAAGCGTCAATAGCATACCGGAAATCGTGCCCGGGCCTGTCCGGCACAAATTGAATCTGCTCGGCATAGCTTCCTCCTCCATTTTTCGGGCATTGATGGTCAAGGGCGGCGCAAATGCCATTAACCAGATCAATATTTTGAACCTCTTGATCTCCTCCGATGTTGTATGTTTCACCTGAAAGTCCCTTTGCTGCAGCTCTAAAAAGTGCCTCAGCATGATCAGTGACATAGAGCCAATCCCTTACATTATCTCCTTTTCCATAGACAGGGATGGATTCTCCTCGCGTGGCCTTCATGATAACCAGCGGTATCAGTTTCTCAGGAAACTGATAGGGGCCGTAGTTGTTTGAGCAGTTCGTAATGACACAATCCAGGTCGTAAGTTTTATGGTAAGATCTCACCAACATGTCAGAAGCCGCTTTGCTTGCTGCGTAAGGAGAATTGGGTGCATATGGTGTTGATTCAGTAAATTTCCCTTCATTTCCCAAACTACCAAATACTTCGTCTGTGGAGATATGCAGAAATTTGATTTTATTACAGATTTCTTTTTCATAACTCCTACATGCTTCCAAAAGTTCAAAAGTCCCTACGATGTTGGTCTGAACAAAAGCATCAGGCCCCTCGATGGATCGATCCACATGCGATTCTGCTGCTAGGTTCATGACATGCGTGATATTACTCTCTCTCAATAATTTGGACACCATTAAGCGGTCTTGAATTTGGCCCTTTTTGAAGTGGTAACGGTTGCTGGTTTCCAAATGTTTCAGGCTTACTGGATTCCCCGCATAGGTAAGGGCATCAAGATTAACTACTTTTTCGACTTCAGTTTGTATTAGAAGATGCCTGATCAGATTTGATCCAATAAAGCCAGCTCCGCCAGTTACCAGTATTCTCATGGATATAATTTTGAAGTAATAGACAAGGCTTCGCCCCGGTCGGTTCGCACAAGAATCGACGTTTTTGACTTATTCCATGCCAGTTTCTGAATGAATCAGTTCAAATGTTAAAGGAAATAAATCCCTTCCCCTGTTATTGGAGTGTGCAAAACAAGTTAAATAAATTGCGAATGCAATTTTATTGCATTGATTGTATAGTGTTGAATTGCAGCGTTAAGTTCCAAATGCAGGATTCATGCCTAAGAAAAAGGTTATGGCCTTGCTGTCGGAACAATGTTTTTTTGAATCGATACGTTCGACCGTAGAATGGTTATTTTCGTGGGTTTATCGATCGTTGCAGCGTCCAATGCATAAGTGTAGTCGTAAATATTTTTAATGGGGTTACCTGCCAGTGAGGTGATGACATCACCCGCCTTGAGCCCGGCTTTATCAGCTGGCCCCCCAGCTCTGACTCCCGTTAACTTCACACCTACGGTTTCTGATGTGTAATCCGGAATCGTTCCCAAATAAACCCTCAGTGTATCCCTTTGCCCTCCATTTTGGATCGGAGCTACCTCCGCGTAGGTTAACTCTGGTGAATCATTGTCTATCAGACTTTTGACCGCTTTGGTGGCAAATTGACTTATCCTAAGCAATCCTCTCCAATTAAGAGTATCTGGATCATCGGCAGGGCGGTGATATTCCTCGTGACTACCTGTGAAAAATGATAATACGGGGATTCCTTGAGGGTAAAAAGCTGTCGTGTCGGTCGGAAGGTAAGGATCGTCCTGCAATATCAATTGAAAACCACTGATGATATTCCATTTTTCAATGAATGACTTCCATTCACTGGAGCTTCCTGTTCCCTGGAGAGTGAGGCGATTTTCTCTTAATCGGCCCACCATATCGAAATTCAAATAAGCCTTTATACGCTCCAAAGGCAATGGAGGTTGATCTGCGAAATGGGTGGACCCAATCAAGCCTAATTCTTCTCCTGACCAAAAGCTGAATATCACACCTTTTTTTATTGAATTGGGTGCTTTGATCAATTGCTGGCGAATCACGCCTGCCATTTCCAACACAGCAGCGACTCCGGATGCGTTATCATCAGCGCCATTGTGAATCATTTTCTCCTCTCCTTTGGCGTTAAATCCACCCACTTCTCCAAACCCAAGGTGATCGTAGTGAGCCCCCAACATAATGTATTCAGGTGCAGTAGAATCAGTTCTGGGCGGGTGTAAAACCCCTATCACATTATTGTCTTGCTTCCTGAGCCTGTTCAATTGAATGGATAACTGAATCCTGGTTTCAGGTATTTCCAAGACCCCCACAGCATGGGGATTTTCCAGATCAAGGCTGGTTTGTAATTTTTTTAAAATTTTTCCACCTGAGCTAAGCCAGGCATCAGCGGTATCGCTGCTGATGCTTGCGGCCAGTATTCCTGAATCACCAAGGCTCTGGTCGGAACGCATCGGGATCAGTTTGCCCGGGTTGGGTGAGTTTGGACCACTCACAATCAAAATACCTTTGGCCCCTTGTTCTCTGGCAATCATGGCTTTGTAGCGCAGAGAAGCATATCGGTTCAATACGGCACGGCGCGAGCTACTGACTCCCTCTGGAACATACCTCAGCACGACAGCTACTTTATTTGACACATTCAAGCCAGCGTAGGAGTTGTAACTTTCTGCGCCTTCTCCCGGCACTTTAAGGCCATAACCGGCAAAAACAAGCTCACCACTGAAATCACCATTCGAGGAAAATGCTAGTGGGCGAAAATCAACGCCCAATACGAGATCACTGCGTGCTTTTTGCGCGTTTTCTTCTGATGTGTTTTCCCATGAAAGAGAAGTGTTATCGGTGTTGACTTCAACCCCCGAGCTGAAATCAAATGGCTGGTAATAGCCATTCAATGAAGTCATTGGCTGGATTCCGATTTGTTTGAGTGATTTCGCAATATATTTGGCTGCCAAGCGAGAGCCTTTTTCCCCGGTCATGCGTCCTTCAAGTGTATCCGATGCCAAAAAGAAAACATGTTTTTTCAGATCTTCCTCGGTAACTAAAGGTGAAAGTTCAGGTTCATTTATCTCTACCTTGGTGTTTCTTTGGGCGGCGATGCCCGGTATCGCCTCAATTTCAACAGGAGGGGTATCAGGAAATCGTCCTCCGTTGACTTGTTTCGCAGACTTTGGCCTCGCCTTCTGGCGGATAGGGGATTTCCTGAGTGCAAGTCTTGCTGCCTCGTGATTCCAATCCGAAATGAAAAGATGCCCCTTGTCCTTGGATCCTGGTTGAGCTGCGTATCTATTGGAGGTCCAAACTAGTTTGGTGCCATCCGGCGAAAACACCGGCAAACCATCGAATCCATCTGTAAATGAAACTTGAACTGGTTCTCGATATCCTAATCGATCCACGATATAGAGTTCAAAATTTGAAAAACCCTCTCGATTGGATGTGAAGATGATATACTCATTGGACGGGTGGTAAAATGGCGCCCATGCCATTCCGAAGTCTTTTGTAATTTGTCTGACATCACTCCCTTCAAGATTCATCGTCATGATATCCGCATTGATTCCCTCTTGATCGAACCTTCTCCAAACAATACGTTTACCATCAGGAGAAAAGAACGGGCCTCCATCATATCCATCGTGGTTGGTCAAACGTTTTGTCTGGCTGCCATCTGATCGCATTAAATAAATCTCTCCAAAGTAGGATGGATCAATCTCATATCGCTTCTGCAGCTCTGGCGATAAGTCTTTGATGGGAAAAGCATGCCTGACCGAACAAAAAGCGATCCAGTCTCCATTCGGGGAATAGGATCCTTCGGCATCGTAACCCTTGCTGTTCGTTAGTTGGACGGGGGAGGAGGCGCTGTTCAGTGTCGAGGAGAAGATGTCCATCGTTGCATCGTAATCCCACGCATAACGTCGTTCCTTGCCCGATTGGCGCATCTCAAGCTCTGCCTGTTGCTTTTGAAGGGCCCGGGGATCGTGATGCGTGGAGGCAAATAGAATTTGACTTCCGTTTGGATGAAAATAGGAGCAGGTAGTTTTTCCAATCCCTGGAGAAACTCGTGTCATCTCTCCATTTGTCAAGTCGAGGGAATAGATTTGAAAAAATGGGTTGGAATCGTCTCGCTCCGCCTGAAAAACCAACTTGGTGCCATCCTTGGAAAAATAACCTTCTCCGCTTCGTCTTCCGGCCAGAATCAGCTGTCGAGGGTTTTCAATGAATTGACGCTCTTTCCCATCGGGGCTTGCCCCTTTGATTGAGCAGAGGGCACATATCGATATGGCCAAACTCAAAAGAGCGGGCCACGCTGTGTGGTTTCTAGATCCAGTCGTCATGTCTCTCACTATAATGTTTACGTCGATGATCTGCAATGTCTGGTCCCTGAGCCATTAACACCACCATACACGATTTCCTTCTTTGATCCTGACCTTCAATCATTATAGTTTCCTTATGTTGAACGACCTCGTAAAGTCATTAGAACAGGGAAATGACCTGGATCCACGTGAGATAAAACTTGCGATTGACGCATTGGTTTCTGATGAGG
>JBDQII010000150.1:0-10568 GCA_040264395.1 Verrucomicrobiota bacterium | reverse complement strand
TTTCAGGTGATATTTTTCGCCATGGCTGTTGAAAGGTCCTGACATTGTTTTCCAATCACTTGCGTATGCTCAGGGTGATAAGTTCGATAAAACACTTATCATCAGTAGCAAAATTGCGATGTAAATCCTCAGTAATGAGGTTGCTTGACGACTTGTGAACTTTGCCGCATTTTCACGATGATTCAGTTGGTTTTCCGAATGCCGTGGTTTGGGTCATTGCGGCCACTAAAATACTTGTCTCGAATCCACTTCGGTTGCCATCGGTCAAGCGTGCGTTTATCGTTCGCATAATTGGGTTTTTTTGATGCAGGATTCGCAACGCTCAGAGGGTGAGGATCACCGAGTTTTTTACGGTGAGTTTCCATCAGTTTGGACATTTTGATGACCTGTGTACGATGAGCAGGATCATCAATTAGGTCAGTGGTTTCGTGTGGATCCATTCCGAGGTTGAAAAGAAGACGGTGATTGATTTTAGGGTAAACATGCAATTTCCATTCTCCGTCGCTGATGGCACGCTGGTTGTCCTGGAAAGGCAGGAAAACAGAATCGTGCACTTGAGGGATTTCAAAATTCATGATTGATCGAAGATTTTTGGAATCGTTTTCGGCCGGTTGCTTCACGCTTGCGAAATCACAGATGGTGGCATAGAGATCGTGCACGTAGGTGAAAGCATGACTTGATTGGCCTGAAGGAATGCCGGGCCCACTCAGGATCAGTGGGCAGCTCATGCTTTGTTCATAAATATTTTGTTTGCCCAGCAGCCCGTGACTGCCCATTGCCAAACCATGGTCTGCAGTGTAAATGACAATTGTGTTTCTTGCATGAAGGCTCTCTTCGAGTGCTTCGATGACGCGGCCGACTTGTTCGTCCAGGTGTGTGATCAAACCATAGTATTCACAAATTTGATCACTGATTGTTTCCTTCGTTCGCGGCCAGGGTGCGAGTCCCTCATCACGACCCGATGTGGCTTGGGGGGCATTTTTAAATGGGTGCTGTGGCAGGTAATTCGAGGGTAGGGGAGGCCGGTTCTTGTAATACTTTTGACGATACTTTTCCGGCGGATTACGGGGATCATGCGGAGCCATGAAGGCAACATAAAGGAAGAAAGGTTGTTCTGCTCCCGCACCCTGAATATATTCTATGGCCTCATCTGCGAACACAGTGCTGGAGAATCCGCCAGCATCCCGTTTTGCGCTTAGTTTGCCTTCAGAAAGATCCTGAACCTGGAAATCAGCATGATTTGCCATTCCTCCCATGTAGATGGATTGTCCGTTGTGAAAAGACTGGTCCAATGTGTTTTTACCATTATGCCATTTTCCTATGATGAAAGTCTGGTATTGACCCTCCTCGCGCAATAAAGCCGGCAGCGGTTTGGCGCTTCCCCAATTGGACTGAGGCTTATTTCTGGGCAGCCTCATCCAATGCCGACCAGTCATTAACATGGCCCGACTTGCGACACATACAGCACCGCTGAACGATCCCGCGCAATAATTGCGTCTGAAGCTGAAGCCACTTTCTGCCAACCGATCCAGATTTGGAGTCTCGATGTGTGGGTTTCCATGTGCTCCAACCGTGTCCGCTCGCTGATCGTCAGCGAAAAGGAAAATGATATTGGGACGGGTTGCGCTCCTCGCCTGAACCAGGCAGAACAAGGTCAAGCCAAGAAGGAGGGCGATTTGTTGCATCTTGGCGCTTGGAGCACTCAGCTTATTCTTCGTGATCATACCTCTTTTTTTTCAAAAAATATATGTAAGACATGGCATCATTAAACGAAGGTCCTTTTCTGATATCAAATCTTATTGCCTGTCACAATGGAGTCATGTGCTTATACCCGTATTCATTCCTTCCTCATTCAACCCTTGACCAGGCGATCTCAGGGGGAAACCGTTGTCTTCGATGGGCTTTTGATCGTTATTAAACCATGAGGTCATGCAACACATGTCCATGAACATCCGTAAGTCGAAAGCGCCGGCCTTGGACTTTGAAGGTGAACTGTTCGTGGTTGATGCCCATCAGATGCATTAATGTAGCTTGAAAATCGTGAATATGGACCGAGTTTTCAACGATGTTATAGCTGAAATCGTCAGTCCGGCCATAAGTCCTTCCTCCCTGAATGCCTCCTCCGGCCATCCAGATGGAAAAACACTTTGGATGATGATCTCGTCCGTAATTTGTTTGTGTCAGTTCTCCTTGGGAATAGTTCGTACGCCCGAACTCACCTCCCCAGACCACCAGTGTTTCGTCCAGCATCCCCCGTTGTTTGAGATCTGTGATGAGGGCTGCTGATGCCTGATCGGTATCTTTGCATTGGCGTTTGATGCCTGAGGGCAAATCGTCATGCTGATCCCATCCTCGATGGTAGAGCTGAATAAACTTAACTCCTTTTTCCGCCATCCTTCGCGCCAACAGGCAGTTTGCTGCAAATGTACCTGAATCTCTGGATGCTTCACCATAGAGATCGAAAATGTGATCAGGCTCGGCTGAGGTATCGGTTATTTCTGGAACGGAGGTCTGCATGCGAAACGCCATTTCGTATTGAGCAATACGTGTTTGGATTTCCGGATCATTGAAACGTTGGGACTGCCGTTCCTGTAATTGGCGGAGAATGTCCAGCTGATCTCTGCGGTCCTTGAAATCCACCCCGGGGGGGTTGTTGAGGTAAAGCACGGGATCTTTCCCTGACCTGAATTGTACTCCTTGATGTTGTGAAGGTAGGAATCCGTTTCCCCACAATCGCGCGTAGAGAGGCTGCCCGTAGCGTTCCTTTGTGATCAAAACGATGAAGGCCGGCAGGTTTTCGTTGTCGCTTCCCAAGCCGTAATCAATCCATGAGCCAATCGCAGGGCGACCAGGAAATTGAGAGCCAGTCTGAATCAATGTGGCGGCTGGATCGTGATTGATTGCCTCGGTATGCATGGAGTTGATGACGCAAATATCATCGGCTACTTTTGCGGTGTGCGGCAGCAGGCTGCTGAACCAGGTGCCTGACTGACCATGACGTGAGAATGGGAACTGGGAGCCAGCCATCGGAAAAGAACTTTGACCCGCCGTCATGCCGGTGAGGCGCTGACCTTGACGTATTGATTCCGGTAGTTCCTGTCCATGTCTCTGATGAAGTATGGGTTTGTGATCGAAGGTTTCGATCTGTGAAGGAGCACCGCTTTGGAATAGATAGATGACGCGTTTTGCCTTTGGGGCGAAATGGGGCAGGCTGTTTGGGGTTCCGGTCGCAGCCCATCCGGTTCGATGCAATAATGTAGATAAACTCAACGCGCCCAGACCACCTGCCGATTGACCGAGAAAGGTGCGACGGTTCAGTCTGTTGGACTCGTTCATGATGTCGTGCATGCCGTTTTTCATCTGATGAAGGTGTTGAATATTGTTACTGCTTACGCCTGTTTCAACGTTTCATGTAGGCTTCGTCAAAATTCATGATCGTCGAGGCAACTTGTGTCAATGCTGCCGTCTGAACCCGATCCAGCTTCGGATTCAGAGGATACGCTCCTACCTCCAATATGGCATCCGTTGCCTCTGAATTGTTTTTGTATTTGGCGTAAGCCCGATCAAAAAGGGTGGTCAGCAAGTGAAGTTCGGTTGCGTCCGGATACCGGCCGCACAGAAGTCGAAATCCCAAGTTCAACTGATGATCGATGGCTTTGCCTGCTTCTAGTTGCATGCGCTGCGCCAGGACTCGCGCAGCTTCCATGAATTCTGGATCGTTGAGCAAGGTCAATGCCTGAATCGGCGTGTTGGTTTGTTCGCGTTTCACCGTGCATACCGAACGGTTGGGCGCATCAAAGGCGATCATGGCAGGGTGGGGTGTGGTTCTTCGGACGAAGGTGTACATGCTTCGACGATAAAGGCTGGAACCTGTATCGTGATTGTAAGCACTTCCGGGGCCCGTTTTTTCTACCCACAATCCAGCAGGTTGGTATGGTTTGACACTTGGGCCACCGACTTTACGCGTGAGCAGTCCGCTTGCGCTCAGAGCGTTGTCCCGAATCATTTCGGCTGAAAGACGGTGGTATGGACCTCTCGCGAGGTGAGTATTAGTCGGATCCTTTTCCATGTGCTGCTCCGTGCTGATTGAAGATTGCTGGTATGTGGCTGAAGTTACCATGGTGCGAATCAACCAGCGCAGATCCCAGCCAGATTCCATGAAAGACACGGCTAGCCAATCCAGAAGCTTGGCATGCGTGGGCGGAGCGCCTTGTGAACCGAAATCTTGCGGCGTATCTACAATGCCCCTTCCAAAGATCATTTGCCAATATCGATTGACTGTGACGCGCGCGGTTAGGGGGTTCCTCGAGTCGGTCAACCATTGGGCCAATCCCAGCCGGTTTCGCGGCAGATCATCGTCAAAAGCAAAAATCTTGCCCGGTGCATCTGGAAATACCTCCTCGCCAGGGGCGTCGTATTGGCCACGGTTCAATACAAAAGTCTTACGAACTTTTTTCATTTCTCCCAACACCATCATCTCAGGTACGTCCTTGATCAAGGATAGTTTACGTTCCGTTAAAATCCGGATTTTATTTCTTAAATCACGAAATGTCGCTTCTTCGCGACGCAGGAAATGATCTGTAAAATAGGATGGAGGTTGGGATGATTCGTCCAGCGACTGATTGGTCAGCGTTGAGAAGAAAGCAGCCGATTCCCGCTCGCTGAGGCATGATTTGAAAAATGTAATGTGATCGATGCTACCGAGGAACACGCCGTTGTCACCCGTGTAAAAACGGCCGCTTCTACCAACGATAACCGGTTTTTGCGGCCATCCTTCCTGTTTTCCCCAGCCGTGGACAATACTTCGATAGAGGTTGTCGTAAGGAACAGTGTGATGGACCTTCTTTCCATTGACGAATAGACCTGTATCCCGCATGTTACCCAATCCGTCATATGTGAACATGACATGATGCCATTCGTCCCTGGCTAACGAGATGTCTGATGTTATCTGCAGATAATTCTGCGGCCAAAATCCGATCAATCTCAAGTTGAGCCGGCTTTCCTCATCCAGAAAGAAATCCCAGCCTTTCCATGCATTACCGAGCTCACCTGAAATGCCCATGATGGATTGGTTTTTCCCGGTCTTTTCCGAACGAATCCAGGCGCCGGCGGAGAAAGGTTCGTTTATTTCGAATGTTCCGTCCTCACGTAGAAAGACCAGATCAAACTCCTTGTCAAAACGGAGGGCATTTCCGACGCGTCCATGTACCTGCTCAGGGTCACCAGATGCCACGGACTTTGGATTGTCATCCACCATCTTGTCGATAGGTGTGTTGCGAACGACACGGTGTATGGCGCCTTTGACAGGGATTTTTTCTTTGCGTATCGTGTCCAAAGGGAATTCAGCATCCGGAACTGGAGCTGAAATCGGAGTCGTCTTTGCTTGTAGGATCCTTTCGGCATCCTTAAGCCAGTCTTTTTTCACTTCCTCAAGTGCTTTGAATGCCTGTTCCAACTCTTTCTCGAGCTGTTGTAGATCGTGCTCTTTTTCAGGGTCGGGTAAAAGGAGCACAGGGCCGGAAGAGCTGCCACCTTCGGCGACCATGCCCAGCTCCTTTTGATTATTGAAAAAAGCGGACAACTGATAATAATCTTTTTGTGAAATTGGATCGAATTTGTGGTCATGACAACTGGCGCATTCCAGGGTCAACCCCATGAAAGCGGTGCCAACAGTATTGATACGATCCTGTACATATTTGATGCGAAATTCCTCATCAATGATGCCACCCTCGGCTGATACCGGGTGATTGCGATTGAAAGCCGTAGCCAGGATCTGCTCGCGCGTGGCGTTTGGAAGGAGATCGCCCGCCAGCTGCCAAGTGATGAATGCGTCATAGGGCATGTTCTGTTGAAAGGCCTTGATTACCCAATCGCGCCATGGCCAATGATAACGCTCGCGATCTCCATGCATTCCCTGTGAATCGGCGTAACGCGCGACATCCAGCCACTCCATGGCCAGACGCTCCGCATGTGCTTGCGAATGCAAAAAACGATCGATCAATTGTTCGTAGGCTGAGGGAGAGTCATCAGCCAGAAAAGTATCGATTTCTTCCGGGCTGGGTGGCAAACCGGTCAAATCGAAACTCAGGCGACGGATCAGATACTCCTTTGAAGCCCTGAGTGTGGGGTCCAGGTCGCGATCTTTCAATGCGCTCAAAACGAATGCGTCGATCGGATGACGGACCGTATGCCCATTTTTTTGCAAAGGATTCTCCTGTTCGAATGGGAGGATGGATTTGACGGCTGGGACAAAGGCCCAATGCTCTGTCCATGAAGCGCCCTCATTGATCCATTGGAATATTTGTTGTTTTTCCTTTTTGGACAAACTTAAATTAGACTCAGGAGGCGGCATGCGTTCGTCAGAATCTTCAGACTGCATGCGTTGCCACGCAATACTTCGATCAGGATCACTTGGAACAAAGGCGCGACCATCGGAATCTTTCAGTAATGCGAATGCATGATCCTTGTGGTCCAGCCTGAGGCCGGCTTTGCGTGCGCGGTCGTCAGGGCCGTGACACGGAAAACATCTATCCGAGAGGATGGGAAGAATATGAGTATTGAAATCGATCGGACTGGACGCTGTTTCATCAGCTCGGGCAGGTCCAGTGTTCATCGACAGGCAACACACCAGACAGACCATCCTGACACAGACATAAAACCGGAACTTCAAGGCTTCACCTCGAATGCGTTCATGAATGTTCATAAGTTTCTTATCCATGGTTATTTTGTGATGTCGGGATTCGGAATGTTCAGATCCTACTTATCGTGTGAGATCTGTCGAGCAGAAGAGGGGGAGTAGAAAAGGCTATCCATTGACAAGACGAAAAGGCACTGGAAACAAGAAGGGACAGGGAAGTTCCGTAAGTACCTGCTTTGATCTTTGCTGGAGTCCATGGATTTGATGTTCTTTTCCATTGCATCACATACTCCTCATACTCCCATCCATCTCTTGAAAAGAGATGATCCGCGGCGATTTTAGGGACTATGCTTGCATGATTGATTTGTCATGAAAAATCATCTAAAATGCTCCCCACATCAAAATAAATCAGAGAGAAGAGGACCTTCACCAGAAAAAATATGAAAATCAATATCCATAGCAAGCTTATGTTCATGCTCACCCTTTGTGCCATATTGCTGCACGGAGCGTTTTCCCTGCAAGCGGAACCGTGGGTCGTTTATGAAGGGGATTCAGGGCCTGGGAAAGGGAAACATATTTTATTCATTGCCTCTGATCATGAATATCGAGGTGAAGAATCCTGTCCGGCGATCGCCCGCATCCTTGCCAAACGTTATGGGTTCAAATGTACTGTACTTTTTGGTCAGACGCCCGAAGGATTCATCAAGCCTGGCTCATCAATCATACCGGGAATTGATGCCATCGACGATGCGGATATGTTGTTCCTGTTCATGCGTTTCCTTCACCCAGACGATGTGTGGATGGCGAAGTTCGAAGGCTACCTTGATCGCGGTGGGCCTCTGCTTGGGCTTCGTACGACCACACATGCATTCAATGGTATCAAGGGAAAATACGCCAAGTACAACTACAATACATCCGGTGATTTTGTTGGTGGATTCGGACGCCAGATCCTAGGTGAGACATGGAACCCCGCATTGGGTGCCGGACATTATGGCCGCAATCACAAGTATGCAACTTCGATGCATGTGGTTCCTGGTCAGGCGAGTCATCCTGTGATGCGAGGAGTGAAGGATATGCATGCCATGGCGGGAGCCTACTCTGCTGTCCCGATGCCGGGCTCTACTATCCTTGCCAAAAATCAAGTACTATCCTCTATGGAAGTTGGAGCCAAGCCTCTGGAGAACAAAACCCCACAACCCGCCGCCTGGGTAAAAACGTATCAATCGAAATCTGGCAAGGAAGGGCGCGTATTCTGTTCAACTCAAGGCGCCTCCGAGGACATCCTCAGCGAGGGAGTCCGGCGCATGATCGTCAATGCAACTCTCTGGTGCATGGGGATGGAGAAAGAGATTGAAGCCGATGCAGATGTCTCATTTGTCGGACCCTACAATCCAAGCACCTTCAGTTTTACCCCTTCCATCACCGACGCAAAGCCCAGCGATATCCGAGGGTGGGATACTGCCATCCTGAAAAACAAGGAATAGGCGGCGTGGGTTGAAGCTGCGCAGTCGTGTGATGACTCGGTTCATGTGACCTCCAATCAAGCCTGATGCCGAACGGATAAGAACTTATGTCTGGCCTAAGCTTCACATGGCTGACTATGAGTCATCGCAGTAAAACGGGTTGAGAGGTTTTCGTGGGGCAATGCAGTGGAGTCTTTGCTGAATGATGTAAAGAATTTTAAGCATCTGGCCCTGCCGCGATAAAAGGGCAGAATGGGCAGATCCTATCATGAATTTTAAGAGTTCAGATTATCTTGATGAATAACAAAGACATGCAATATAGGCCTAGCATCGATGGAATGCGAGGAATTGCAGTATTAGGAGTCTTTGTTTATCATCTTAATCCAGCTTGGTTGCCCGGTGGGTTTGTTGGGGTTGATATTTTTTTTGTCATTTCAGGATACGTTATAACGCTAATGATCCTAAGGGATATTGTCGAACGGCGATTTTATTTGATCACGTTCTTTCAACGGAGGATTGCCAGAATATTTCCACACTCCTTTGTCGTAACCATTATTTGTTTATCCTACTCATGCTTCGTTTTCTCACCGGAGGAGTTGGGCGCCATAGGGACAGCTTCAATGGCAGTGGGATTAGGAGTGGCAAATATAAAATTTGCGTTTCAGGGTGATTATTTTGATCTCTGGCCTGATATACAACCTCTTCTCCACTATTGGTCCCTGGGTGTTGAAGAGCAGTTTTATCTCTTATGGCCCATTCTGTTAGTTGGACTACACAATCGCCAAGTTACTTCGGTCAAATGTTTGTTCATTTTATTCGCACTGCTTTTAAGTAGCTTTTTAATGTGCATCGTCCTAACCACTGTTAATAATGAGCTGGCTTTTTATTTGATTCCCACCAGAGCATGGGAACTTTTAAGCGGATGCATTCTTGCAATCATTTCCGTAAAGAGGACAAATAAAATCAACCCACTGAATTCATTGTTCCAAATCGTGGGACTGCTGATCATTATTTTTTCGTTTTACTTCATCAGGGAGAAAGATTTTCCAGGCATTCAGGCATTTGCCCCAGTTCTAGGGGCAATCCTTCTTGTAGGTGTTGACCGTCAACAAATTGGTTCATTGGAAAAACTGCTTTCAAAGAAAGAATTAGTTTGGGTTGGTCGCCTTTCTTATTCGATTTATCTTTGGCATTGGCCTGTCTTCTGTCTATTGGATTACCAATTCCTGACTATTGGCCCAACTGAAAGAACTCTATTTAAAATCCTGGTTTCTTTAGGATTTGCCATTGGCGGTTTTTATTTTATTGAAAAACCACTGCGGAATTATCTCGGGCAACGAGGTCATCAATTGCGTGTCTTTGGTCTTTTTTTCACTGGTGTTGTTATTTTGTTAGTTTTTGGCTTTGTGGTCAGGCTTCAGAATTATTCTAGTGTAAACATCTTGATAAGCGATGTTGCAAATGGTGGACGATGTATTTTTCAGGAAAATCCTTCGGGTAAAATGGTTTTAATCGGCGATAGCAATGCTGGAATGTATGGTAAGTCGTTCGTGGAAATCGCCAATCAGCTCAATTTTCAAGGTCATATTCTGAGCGTTCATAGCACGAATCCGATGCCCGGTTCCAAACTATGGGAGGAATATATCAATTTTCTTGAGCATGCTCGGCCGGATATTGTAGTGTTTGTTGCCTCTTGGGGGAGCAGACTCACAACTCAACATCGCCTTGACTTTCAACACAATCTTGAAAAAATTCACAGGTATGCACGGCAAGTTGTGTTGATAACCAAACCTCCTAATTTGCCCTTGAGTTCCCCTCGCGCAGAAATACGTAAAACCGGTAGAATAACTTTTCTAGAGAAGGAAATTGAAAAAGAACAAAGGCGTTCTGCAAACCGTTTCCTAATCACTTTAGAGAGTGATTGGGTAACCATTTTAAAAAGTGATGATTATTTTCTGAATCCAGATGGATCTATCCGGTTTCTTGATAACCAAGGACAACAACTTTTTTATGATAGAACTCATCTTTCCTACTACGGTGCAAGTCTGTTAAAAAACGATTTGGTTAAAATAATTCAAGAATTCCAATAGGATCAGGTAAATGAGTATTGTCTAATCCAAACATTCCCCTGTGAAGTAGGCAAAATGGTGGACATAGACGTTAACCCGCTTCGGCTCAGATTATAAGCAGTAATGAGTTTAGATTCTGAATTGGTTCGTCTTTGAAAATAGATAGTTGCAAACTTTCTTTGACTTCCAAGTAAGGTCAGAGTCTTTGGGTGAGTGCATTCTAACCCGATTTTCCGCAGTGACTTTTGACTAACAGTTAAATTATCTGAACATTTCGACAAACTTGTGGATTTCGTTGAGTTTGGCGGTGGCGGATTTTCTTACGAGGCGCGGAAATTTACCACTCATCATGACCCATTGCCCATTGCGCATGATTTTGAGTTTATCTCGCTGGGTGGC
>JBDQII010000149.1:0-10589 GCA_040264395.1 Verrucomicrobiota bacterium | reverse complement strand
GGCACCTGTGTGCTTTCCTGCCATAACGAATTTTTGTAAAGATAATCTTTTTCTCCCATGCCCCAGCCATGATCGCTGGTAAGTATGATGATGGTGTCCTCTTTCAGACCCGATTGATCAACGACATCCAGAATGCGTCCTATCTGTTCGTCTACCGATGCCACACTGGCCAGGTAAGCCTGAATAAAGCGGCGCAAGGCTTCTTCGCGGGACGAGTAGGACGCCACAAGATTCGAATACAAGCGTAGTCCCATGTCCTCCGTTCGTGTCGAGCCTGGCTCTTCTCCGTTGGGAATACCGCGTATCGAGCGCACGTGGGTATCGTCGATATCGTGAGGTCTGATCGTGGGGAGCTTGACTGAGTCCAGAGGAAACATGTCAAAGAAACGTGTCGGTACAATCAAGGGTGTGTGCGGGCGAATGAAACCGATTCCCATGAAGAATGGTTTGCCATGGGCGTTTTTTGCCAACCTACGGAGTTGTTCCACCGCCCAGTCACCATTCAGTTCATCCGGTGTCTGGTCACGATCATCTTGGGAATCGACTCGAAGTGCTATGGCTCGAGTTCCCCATCCACCGTTGAGCCAGCTGATCGGAAGTCCACTTGCCGTCTTGCGGTCATCAAGGTTGATAAATGGACCAAAGGAACCGTCGACCGCCCCGATGTTGCGATAGGGTGACGGAACGTCTGGGTGAGCTGTCTTCCCATCGTCTGCGACGATAAAGGGTCCATAGTCAGCTGGGTGCCCATACTGTTGCCACCCCCTCTGAACAACTCGATGGTGCATCAGTTTGCCTGTGCCAAGGGTAAAGTAACCGTTCGCTTCAAAATGCTCCTGCAAGGTCTTTGAATGCTGCAATGCCTCGTAAGTATCCCACTTGGTAAAGCCGTAACAGCCGGAGTTGTGAGGATAAATACCCGTAAACAAACTTGCCCGAGAGGGGGCACAGATGGGTGCATTGCAATGTGCCTGTGTGAACCTGACACCTTGTTCGGCCAGTCGCGCCATGTTGGGTGTCTTCGTTTGAGGGTGACCGCCGAACCCTTCGACGTAGTCGTTCAAATCATCGCAAATGATAAAGATTACGTTGGGATGCTCGATCGGGCTTGCTTCTGCGACGTATGTCAAACACCCGGTCGCAATCAAGACACTGAATAGGATAGGCCTTAATGCTTGCGACACAAGGATCGTCATACCCACTATGATATTATCAATAAACAATTGGTTTCTGTGTAACCTGAATTCAGTCGTTCATCATTCATTGCGAGACAGGACGGCGTCAGTAGCTTTATCATGAACCTTGCATATAATAAACGTGAGTGCAGCCAAGGTGCAATGGTGATTTTGCCTGGTTTATTCAAAGGCGCCTTTTTTGCGCAGCAGGTCTACGACTTCCTCGTGGCATTTCAAAACCGCCCAGTAAAGTGGAGTCTTTCCATGATTATCCTCTGCATCGATATCCGTGCAGTGTGGGATGAGTGATTCAACGATTTCCTTTCTGCCCTCGAAAGCGGCCGCGTGCAGAGGCGTTTTTCCGTTCTTGTCCCTGGCATTGGCATCCGCACCTCGAGCGATCAGTGTTTCAGCGATCTCCTTTGACGATGCCACATGCAGCGAAGTCTGGGAATCGGAATTTTTTTCATGAATGTCCCTAGTTTCTGAGTTCAGAAAATGCTGAAGTGATTGCATGTTTCCGCTTTCTGCCAATTCGTGAATGGTTGGAGCGAAGCGGTGACGGTAAATCATCGTCATGATAACCATGCTCAGGGAAAGGATCATGATGATGATGCAGGTTGCCCCAAGCCCAAATTTGCCGATATCAAGGAATTCAACCAAGCCGTCTGAGGCATTCGGTCCATAATGATCACGCGTATATCCAATTCCCTGTAGAAAAATGATCGATGAGATTATTCCTGTTATGGCACTTACTCCCGATAACGCACCCAAAACGGAATTGCCACCAGTGATGAATTTTCCGAGACGAATGATCTTCGTGGCCAGAATGGTGAGTAAAAAGCCAATCGGAAACATGAAACAGCACATACCGATGGCATCGTCCCATGTTCCATTCATGAGGGAAACGAATATTGCCATACCTGATCCAAAAATCAGTCCTCCCAGCGAGTAAATGACAAGATTTCTCATGACTCAAAGATGAGTCCTGTCATTGTTTTGCCAATGAAAAAAATACAGAAATATTGAAGGTGTCAACAATTTGCGAGTAAGCAAAATTCAAGACGGGTGTGATGAAGGTGGGTGATTTTTGACATCCTGAAAGGCGAGCAACTTATAAATCAAGACATGGATTGATGCGCATCTCCCTCGTCGTCTTCATACTCTTTCCATTGATCGCCGACACCCCCTTCTTCGTTACGCGCACTCCAATCCAATCCTTCGTTTTAGCTGACCTTCATTCAGGTGTACTATCATGAAAGCATGATTTTATCCATGTGCACCTCTTCCTGCATGCATCGGCCATACATCCATGAAACCAGTGGTTCGGTTTCAAAAAGCCGATCCCTCACAATAAATCTCAAAAAAAATGGCCCGCCTGATCAACTCAGAACGTTTCCTAATTACAGTGGAACACATGTGTTTCAAGCACTGAGTGCATTGGGTTATTGAATACCTTGTGTTTCGGTAATCCTATCAATCATTCCATGGCAAAAATAATGAAAAACACTAAAACTATACTGTTCCTTTGTGCATTCGTTGGAGCCTTCTCCATTTGTGCGCAGCAAGATATTCCTGAACATATCGTCAGGGTGAACGTGATCCCCAAAAACGATGCTCAAGCGCTCAAGGGGGTATGGAAAGAATGGAAATCCTTCGTGGAAACAAATGTTCCTTCTTTCAAGGGGTGGGATCTCTATGAAGATACCAATAACCGCATATGGGATGTGAGCTTTCTGTCCAACTATGCTCAAGTCGATGAAGAACAAAAACAGTGGAAAGAGGCCTTCGCCAAGTATCAAGCAACGGGCAAAACAAGTCTCATGGAATCATGGGTAGCTGGCTCTCATCACAATGCAGTTTCAATGTTTCGGTATCGAAGTGATTTGTCCTACGTCAATGGTGATTTGAATATGGCAGATCATCCATACCGCAAGGTTTATTGGGCTTATCCCAAAAGAGACAGGATGTCGGATTTTGCAAAAGCGCTCGAACTGATGAAAGAAATCGATGCCGAGCTTGGTATCAAATTGCATCGATATGTCTACGAGTGTGATTTTGGAGACGAAATGCCTTTGATGGCCATGGTTCTACCCGGTAAAAGTCAGCTGCAGTATCTGCAAGGCTTGGCAAAACGTGATGAAATGCGTGCGACTTCAAAGAAGTATGCGCAAATGATGGATTTGTTTGAAGGGGCCTCTCGCAAGACAGAACATTTTCATCTGACCCACCTTCCTGAAATATCTCGCAAGGTGGAATAGCACGAATACTGATCATTGTTGTGAACAATCATTGATCATATTTTAAAATTAAAGAGAAAAATATCATGAGAGCAATCATCATAACGCTTTTAACAGTCTTGCTATCCACCGCAGCCTCCGCTGCTTCGGTGAATGAATCCCTCAAGAAATTTGCTCCCTTGATGGGGAACTGGCAAGGGAGCTCTGAGGCTGTCAGTGGCTTTGAGGGAATGATAGAAGGGGGAATCGTCGAATGGGAATCACGGTGGCGCTGGTTATCCAACAGGACGGCCGTGGAGAATACGTGGAAGGCGACATTCAAGGAGAGTGGGGGGAACCATAGTACAGGAACACAAGTGTATTATATGGACGCGAGAACCCATCACCTGGTTACGGTAGGTTTTGGCGTCGATGGAAAAGATACGCAGTGGTCGAATACAGGAACGATAGAGTTCTTCAAAGGTGGCATCGTGACCAAACTCAGCGAAAAAACACTGAACGGTACTGAATCTACCTACACCGTCAAAAATACAAAAATATCCCCTCGAAAGCTGCAATCGGATCTTTATGACATGGTGGTTGCCGGCAAGGCCATGGACATCAAACACCGTCACGTTCTTGAACGAAAGAGCAAGAAGCGAAACCAGGCTTCCAATCTCATCCCACCGGAATGCCCTTGGGAGTGGATGCTGGGCGATTGGACCGTGGAACGCAGTGATGGAACAAGTGCCAGGATCAATTGGACCAAACCAAGAAAAGATGCTGACTTTTTATATGGAACATGGGTCGATCCTGATGGTGGTGTTCAGAATGAGTTGATCAGTTGGCAATCTGATCGTGGTCACCTGGTTGCCAATGCCCACGGACCAAAAGGTAGTTTCGTCGCTGTAGATTTCAGCCACGTCGAACGCCATAGAATGAGTGGAACGATCAGCAAGCGCGACATGGAAGGCAATATTACCAACGGTGTAGTCATGATTGAACGCATTTCTCCGAACGAATCCCGGTCCAGGGTAATCACCGCAGATGGCAACGCATTCACAGAGGTTTTCCGTGCGGTTGAAAAGTGAAGTTAAGAGAACACATGATGGACCGCGTCTCATGGAATGGGATGCTTTGTACTCTGTCTGAAACGGTGCCATCTGTTTGAATCAGCATGCGAGTGCTGTTCAAAGGAGGCGGTAAAACCCAGAGAAATTTCTCGAGATTTTGTCCGCCTCCTTTGAGGTGATTTTATGAAAATGACAGGACGGTGCCGTCATGAGGTGCTTTCTTCCGCGTCTACGAGCTTGACTTTTAAGCACTTCAATATGTAAACAAAGCTCATATTCACCCTTAAAAAATTCATGGAGATCCATGGACTTTCTGTGTTGCTTGCAGTTTGCGGGTGCATATTTGAAAATTAAGGTAAAACTGTTCATCTACATCCATCTTGCTACAGCTCTGTTGCTCTATGAAAAATATATACCCCTTGAAAGCCAGTATCATGGCTATTGCGATGTCATTGTGTTCGCATGCCCTTGCGCAGAATTCCGTGCTGAACCCAAGTTTCGAATTCAACTACCCGGAAACCTGGCCGCATTATGGTGAAGTTGAAGAATGGCAGGGAGGAAGCGGGGTGAATCAAGCTGACGGTCCCTTCCATAACGGGGGGACGCCTATCCCTGACCAAGCCCGTGCTGCCTTCATTCAGGGGTCATCGACTCTCGAGCAGGAGGTCTTCGGGTTTGAACCAGGTGAACCCCATTGGCTTCAGTTTTATTACGATGCGCGTGGCTGCTGTGGAGGAACCATTGATCTGGTGGTGAGTCTTGACGATGTGGAATTGGATCGGATTAACAACGTAATCGCTTCTACTGAAGGCAATCCTTACAAGTTTCGTAATATCCCTTTCGTGCCCGAGTTTGATGCAGGAGTGCTTACTTTTCAAACCATCGCCGCAGGCGATGCCACACTGAATCTGGATGCGATTAGTTTTGTGGTCCGCGGGGAAGATGAGGTGCCAGTCATGAACCCAAGTTTTGAAGCCAGCGGTGAACCCGTTGATCCTGACGGCATCATTAGTCCGGCCAACATCGCGGGCTGGGTTGGGGAAGGAACTTATGGGGTCAACTTGGACGGATTGGGTCCTTTCGGTGATAACGGTCGTACATCAGATTCGGATTTTGTGGGATTTATTTCAGGATTGGGATCTTTAAGTCAGACACTGGACAGTCTTGTCGTAGGAAATGATTACAAGTTGACTTTCGAATACAATGCCCGAACGGGCGATAATCCTCAATTGACTGTCTTGCTAGGTGAAGATCAGGTATTTCAGGAATCGGTTAAACCGGTCGGTGGCAATAATGGTTATCATAGCGCTTCGGTCAGTTTTGAGGCAGACGATGTTCAAAAACAACTTAGCTTCCAACAGACCAACGACGGTGATCATACCATTCTGTTGGACTCTATACGATTGGAGGGGGAAGTGGGTGAGTCATTTCCGCCGGTGCAGGTTACACCCATGGCACTGGAGCTTGCACCTAATCAAATGGGCGAAGTGACAATCACTATCCCCGAAACCTATTTGGCAATCAAATCGGGTCAGCTGACCCTCACCAGTCCGGATCCAAGTATCGCAAGTTTTGCAGGTGCCGATGAGAGTGGGGCACTGGTACTCGATTTCGATAAAAACGGTGAAAACTCCAAGACGATTGAAATCGTTGGAGGATCCCGAGGAGCCGTGCGTATCCTGATCAATCCTCCAGCTGGATTGGAAGTTGCCAACGACACGGCTGTCAACGTCGTCAGTTCCATCGTGCGCAACGCAAGCTTCGAGAGTAACGAAGCTCCCGGTGGCGTGGGTATCGGATCCATTGTTTCCTGGAATGGGGGAACTGGTTTAAATCTGGCTGCCGGTCCGTTCCACGATAACGGTGCAATTCCTGATCGACGGCAAGTTGCCGTCTTACAAGGGAACAATAATTTGTCTCAGGAAATTAAAGGACTTGAGGAGGGGGAGTCCTATTGGCTTCAATTTAACTACAATGCTCGGGATTGCTGTGGCGGAACGATCAAGTTGAGTGTCCAGTATGCCGGTGAAGAACTATGGTCGATTGAGGATGTGCTACCTGCATCCGTCGATGGTCTGGAAACCTATTACTTTCAAAATGTGTCTTTTACCGCAACGAGCTCCGAAGGTTTGTTGGAGTTTGTAACTACGGCTGAGGGTGATGCCACCATTCTCTTGGACGCGGTGAATGTCATACCACGAGGTAAGGACGAAGTCGTGATCCGCAATCCCAGTTTTGAAGCAAGCGGGAGCCCTGTGGGCGTGGGCTACGTCCAACCGTCCAACCTTGCTGGGTGGGAATTTTCAGCGAGTGGTCGCGGAGTGAATGTGACAGGCCGTGGACCTTTTGCTGATAACGGTTCAGGCCTGGATCAGGATTCAGTGTTGTTCATTCAAGGTGCTTCCAGCATGACTCAATTGGTCGAAGGGTTTGAAGCGGGTGAAACCTACACGCTTTATTACTATGTCAATGCCCGCAATTGTTGTGGTGATGGATTTACAGCTTATTCTGTGAGCTTCGACGAAGAAGTCCTGCTTGACGAAGAAGTCCTCCCTGCCGGAGGTAACATGCCGTATCATTTACGTTACATGACATTTGTGCCCAGTTTTCAGGATGGTATACTCCAGTTCGACACCGCTCCCGAAGGTGACCATACTTTGATACTGGATGATATTCACATCGTGAAAGGTGAATTCATTCCACCTACTCCTCAGCCACCCGATGTCATGATCACACTCCAACGTTTGGAAAGTGGAGAGATTGAATTGAGTTGGCCGTCTGCTGCATCGGATTTTATTCTCCAGCGTGCAGGTGCCATCGTTGGTGAGTGGTTCGATGTTGATGAGCCAGTGGTGCCGGTGAATGATCAAAATACGGTCACGATTTCGGCCGAAGGAAGTCAGGGATATTTTAGATTATGGGCGCCTTGACGAGCGCCATCGGTATTTGGAACCGATGGTCCCAAATACCATTTTTTCAGCGATGCATGCGGATAATTCCTCTTTAACCTGAGTGTGTTTATTGAAGGCGCTGCTAGTTTAAATGCTTGTCTTTACAAGGTGAACGAGCAATGGCCATGGCATTTGCTGAGACATTCACCAAGAAATTAAAAGATTCATATGCCTATCACTCTCACTCCAGTAACTCGTCGGCACTTTGTTGAGAGATCGCTCGCTTTTTGCGGCTCGATCATCATGTCGCGCCGCGTCTTTGCAAATACGGGTAATCATCGTGTGAACTTGGATCAAAACCGAGTTGCTTTGCTCGCGGATACGCATATCAGTGCGGATCCAAATCGAGTTTATCCGGGGACGAAGTGGCCTGGATCGCCCGTCAAGGAATCCGAACATGAGAGTGTTCATATTGCGAACAGCTTGATTCAAACGGTCAAGAGCGTCATCGCACTGAACCCCCGACCTGCTCACCTGATCATCAATGGCGATTGTACCCTCAGCAGGGGGAAGAAAGAGGAGTATCAACAGCTCATCAAGCTCGTGGAGCCCCTGCGTGCTGCAGGGATCACGATACATGTGACCATAGGCAATCACGATAACCGCGAAAACCTATGGAAACTTCTCCCCTATCTGAAGAAAGAGCAAATGGATGTTCATGCCGACTTGATTGAACTGCCTCATGCGAACTTCATATTGCTTGATTCAGGGAAAGGGGAACTTGGTTCCAAACAGCTGGACTGGTTGGCGGGGCAACTTGATGCTCGAACGGATAAACCCGCTCTTGTTTTTAGTCACTACAACCCGTATCCCAATCGCGGTGTGCGGCCCATCCATGGTATGCGTGACGGGGCGTCTCTTTTAAGAATCCTTGCTGAACGAAAGCATGCGAAGGCCTATTTCTATGGTCATACTCATGAATGGCAGTATGATCGACAAGGCCATCTCGAACTCATTAACCAGCCGGCAGTCAGCTACTACTTCGGGAAAGGTCATGCCCACGGCTGGATTGACATGAAACTCAAAAAAACTTCCGCTGAGCTCGCGTTGCATTGTCTCAATGAAAAACACCCGCAGCATGGTGATCGGAGAGGAATAAGTTTGTAAAAACAGAGCTTTTAGGGAATCTGGCATTGGCTTTTATTTCTATTTCAAACACATCGGATGAAATCAGGCTATAATCCAATGCGCTTTAGGTTAAACAATGGACTTCTCATGAAACAATACGGCTCTATTGCCTGCCTTCTTTTGGTATTTCTCGGATGGGGGCAGGCGTTTGCTGAAATAACGTCTCGTTACACTGAACCCTATCCTACTACCGTATCAAAAAAAGGGCTCCAAGTGGAAATGGTCGAAGATGCTTTGTATCTTGGCATCAAGCACGCGGGGCTTAACATCAACTTGAGTCAGTTGGTAGATCCCAGCGGTGATGTGAGCAATCCTGTCTGGAAATACAAAGGTAAAACCTACCATTTTCAACGCGATTATCTCTCTCGTATGGATTCACAAATACGCGTTCTTTCTGAGAAGGGGGTTTTAGTGAATCTAATCGTGCTTGCATACCGATCACACGATGCACGCGTCAATGAACTCATGCTCCACCCGGAGGCTGAGCCTAAACCGCCCAATAACCTTTGCGCATTCAATACAGTAAGTGAAGAAGGCAGGGATTGGTTTTCCGCTGCACTCGAATTCATGGCGGAACGCTGGTCACATCCGGAGCGCAAGCACGGTCGAATAGTCGGTTACATTGTAGGCAACGAAGTGAACTCTCACTGGTGGTGGGCCAATATGGGCCGTGTGAGTATGCAGGCATTTACCCATGATTATCTTCGCACGGTCCGGTTGGCACATCGTGCTGTCCGTGGGCAATCATCCTGGGCACGTGTTTATATTTCACTCGAACATCATTGGGCCATTCGATATCCCGCAGGAGATGAACAACAGTCATTTGCTGGACGTGCATTTCTGGATTATTTTGCCAAACAAGCACGTGCTGAAGGTGATTTTGATTGGCACCTAGCCTATCACCCTTATCCAGAAAACCTTCGCGATCCGCGTTTCTGGAACGATGAGTCCGCTACGATGGAGCCGAATACCAAACGCATTACCTTCAAGAATATCGAAGTCCTGGAAAAGTATATGGAACGACAATCATTGCTGTATGATGGAGCTCCTCGTCGCATTATTTTCAGTGAACAGGGCTTTGATACTCCCAAAACAGATGATGGTGAAATGATTCAGGCTGCGGCGTACTGCTACGCATACAAGAAAATTGAATCCATGCCCGGTATTGACGCTTTCATTCTTCATCGGCACGTCGATCACCGACATGAGGGGGGGCTTTTGCTGGGGTTACGACGTTGGGATACGGCGAAAACAAAGAAACGCATCTATGAATGTTTTCGGCTAGCCGACACACCCGAATGGGAAGGTGCCTTTCAATTTGCTTTACCCATCATAGGGCTTGAGGATTGGGATTAAAAACCTTGATCCAACTTGTTATACAAGCCGATCAGGTCACACCTGGCAAATAGCCGGTAATAGTGTTGATTCAAGCGATGCCTTCCCTCTCCACATCAAAGCATTTTTTGCGTCATAAATAGTCCTTTGAAATCACGTGTATGTGTTCGCGAAATACAATGCCGATGTCCATCTTAATCGTTGAAATAAGAAACTACTCTGGACCTTGTGAGCGCAAGATCCATCCATGACCCCTGCATGCAATAAAAAAGTGTGAGAGATTATTCTTTGATGGTGATCGACCTGTTGTCCCGTTGTCTCAGCAATCTCTTCAATAACCTGTGATTAATTTGGCCTGAATCATTGATCAGCACAGTTGCGTTGGGTGTCAACGGTGCAGCCTTGGACTCCCATGTTTCAAGCAATGCATTGGATTGAACTGACAATAATTCGTTGGACGCCATGAAATCATAGTCCTCCAATGCGTCCGGCCAGATACGTTGCAAACTGCGGTAGGCAATGTAACGAACAACGGGGTAAGGATCTTCCAGCAGTGGTATGAGAAAGGGTGCCATCCAATCCGGATTCGAAACCTCAATCGCTGGTTCCCAACCCATATGCCAAGCGGCTACGGCACGTTGAGCTGCGTGACCTTTTAACATCCACAGCAAACCTGCTGATATGGATTTTTGCTCCTCGGTGAGTTTC
>JBDQII010000148.1:0-10637 GCA_040264395.1 Verrucomicrobiota bacterium | reverse complement strand
CCCAAATGCTCGTTAATGCGTAAATCACCTTTACGATCCTGTCGCATTTGGTCGAAAAATTTAACGGCTTCCGACGTGGTTTCCAAATAACAGAGAGGTTCCGGTTCAAGGCCTAGATGGAGTTTTTTACCCGTTCTTGCACTTAATTGTTCAATGTGCTCAATGCATTTCCAAATGTTTTTGCGAGCTTCTCGTACTTGACGGTCGTTCGTGATGAACTCCTTGTATGAAACAGGAACAGTGCTCACGCTGCCTTCTACGTCTTCAGGAACAAGTTCGACCAGTATATCAAAGAGTAAATTTGTATAAGTCAGTCGTTCTTGCGTCGTCCAATCGGGGCGATAGACATCCTCCTTGACACGTGTGCCATGAAATTTGCCAAATGGAAATCCGTTGATTGTGAAAACGTAGCAGTTGGTTTTTTCAAGCCAGGTTTTGAACGCGGTCAGATTCTGCGGCTGACTCAGGTCCTTAGCCGCCTCTTGCCCCAGTCTCAAGCCAATTGCATAAGGTTCATCAGGCGCCACTTTCTGGCGGACAGCCAGCGTATGCTGCTTGAGGTTCTGAAATGTCTGTTCCCAGGATTCTCCCCTGTGAATATTTGTACAATAAGCAAGATGAAGCCCATGCTGCAGTCTCATAATCTGTGTATCTACCTCCTTGTTGCTGACATGATGTGCTTAATTCTGGGTTGCAACAAGTTTAATGAGCAGGGTGGATCAGCCTTTGATTTTGAATTTGGGTGACTGGCTCATGAAGGAAATTGGGTTTTGGAAAGTCACTTTGTCGATCCAATCATTTTGATGGCCGCGCTGTCTCATTTCCAGCGCCGCATGTGGCACTGCAAGTGGGCGACTGATTCCCCAATCGCAGGCACTGTTCATCCAGATGCGATTCGTACCAAAATTCTCGAGCATGTCAATGGCCCTGCTGTGGCTGCATTTGGACTCAGGATATAATGTCATTCCTGCCCAGAACCCTTCATCCAACACCATCCCAATGGTGTGCTCCTCGACATGATCAATGACACATCGTTCGGGGCGAATGCGGGAGTCATTTTTCAAGGCATCCAAGATCATCCGCGTTCCTTTATACTTGTCTTCCAGATGAGGTGTGTGCACCAGGATCAATTGATCATGTTCGGCTGCGATCTCGATGTGTTTTTCCAGAATAGTCAGTTCATTTTTACTGTTCTTGTTCAGACCGATTTCGCCAATGCCCAGTACATTGGGCTTATCGATAAAGTCTGGAATAAGCGACAGAACATCATCGGCGAGTTTCAAATCTTCCGATTCTTTGGGATTGATGCAAAGCCAGGAATAGTGAGGTAAATTAAACTTAGCCGCACGTTTTGGTTCATGTTCGGTCAATTGACAAAAATAGTCGTAGAAACCCTGTGCTGAACTGCGGTCAAATCCGGCCCAGAATGCAGGCTCGCAAACTGCCTGGCAACCCGAGGTGACCATGGCTATGTAATCGTCAGTGGTTCGGCTTACCATGTGACCATGTGGTTCGATATAACGCATCTTGTTCTCTTTCGTTCCTTATTTAACCCTTGGTATTACCGGGCCATGCTCCGCAAGCAGCTTTGGTCGTTGCTGTTTGAATAGGTTCATTTGTCGGATCACTGAAAGTCATCAGAACTTTGGCTGCTCGATTTTTTTCATTTGCCTCGAGATGTTTTATGGCTTCCCTGAGGGCGTCCATCCGGAAGTCATTTTCCCCAGGTGCGCGATCCACTCGATCCAGAAACCCTGCCAGATCAATCAACTTGTGGCGGGCGTCCATAAAATACATATCCAACACTTGTTGTCGTGTCATGGTGCTCATATTGGCATCATTCTAACCCACAATGTCCGGTGGAGAAACCCCAAAATCCGAAGGTAAAACTCGATGAGATTGACAGTAGATACTCTGATCCTAGTCGTCTGAAGTCCCCGATTCTTGGGCCTGAAAAACTCTCATTGAAACCATTGGCGCGTTGGTAGATGGCATGAAATCATTGAGATTGTTCATCATGAGGGCTTGCATTCATCGATGATCAGGAAGGGGTCGGTCAGGCTGCTTTTCCTGCTTTGTTGCTCCCAATCCAAAATGAATCTAAAAAATTTCGAAGGGTTGCCAAGCGCACGGAATCGAGTCAAGGTATCAAGATAACCCATGTCAGAACTAACCTTCTATTTTCGACGCGCCACGCTCGAGGACATCGAAATCCTCCGGGAATTATGGCAAACTGCCCTGTTTCCCATACAGGAGCTTGAAAAATGTTTGACGGAGTTCCAGATCGTGGAAGGAATGGATGGACGTATATTCGGGGCTCTGGGTGCAGGAGTTCAGGGTGAAGAGGCGTGGGTGCATCATGAAGTCTTTGTCCATCCTGAAGCTGAGCTTGCTGTTAGGGCAAAACTCTGGAACAGGTTAAAGATTTTGTTTGGGAATCAAAGTGCACACCGGGTCTGGACACGCGAAAAAGCGGATTTCTGGAAGCAGATCGGGTTCCGAAAGCCGACAGGAGAAGAGAGAGCAAAATTTCCTGCCGGTTTCGGACCTGATGACAACGCCTTATTGGTGTATCCGCTCAAGGACTTGAAAGCTGAGCGGATGATTGAAAACAAAATCATGGAGCTTCAGGCGATTCGTGAAGAGGAACAGGTCACATTGCAGAAGAAGACGAGGATTGTAAGAGTCATTGCCTTTTCCCTGACGGGTTTTTTCATGGTGATTTTGATTTATTACACCATCAGGGGGATACTGACTTTGCCGCAGATCCGTCCTTAGCGTTGAATGCGTCAGCGTGGTATGAACTGCGCACCATGGGGCCACTCGCCACGTGAATGAATCCCAACGATTCAGCCATTTTTCCGTAGCGTTCAAAAGTATTCGGATGCACATATTCCTTCACCGAGAGGTGTTTGACCGTTGGTTGCAGATATTGGCCCAAAGTCAGGATATCGCAATTGGCTTCACGCAGATCATGCATGGTTTGTTCCAGCTCCGCTTCTGTTTCCCCCAGACCAAGCATGAGGCCTGATTTTGTGAATACCTGATAATCTGCTCTTTTTTTGACCATGTGAAGAACAGCCAATGATCGATCATATGTTGCCCGTGATCGAACCTCTGGCGTGAGTCGTCGGACGGTTTCCATATTGTGATTGAAGATGTGAGGTTTTGCAGAAAGTACCGAATCCACTGCGTTCTCTTTGAGAAGGAAATCGGGAGTCAATACTTCAATGATCATCTCACTGTTCCTGAGGCGTATGGCCTCAATGGTATCTCGAAAGTGTATTGCTCCCCCGTCGGGAAGGTCATCTCTAGCTACAGCTGTGATAACAACGTGCTTCAGTTTCATTCTAGTAGCAGCCTCAGCTACTCGCTCAGGTTCCTGTGGATCAAGGGCCTTGGGTTTTTGAGTTGAGATGGCGCAGAAACCGCAGGCTCGGGTGCAACGATCTCCTGCGATCATGAATGAAGCGGTACCCTTACTCCAGCACTCCCAGTGATTAGGGCATTTCGCGCTTTCACAAACCGTGTGGAGATTCAGTTCGTCCAGTAGTCCGCGCGTTTGAGCAAAAGTATTTGTCGTCGGTAAAGCTCTCCTCAACCAGACGGGTAACCTCTGACGCTCTTTTGTTTTTGTTGCAATAGACTCCATGTCTGCCGTTACGCTGAAAAATTAAATGGCCTTGTCAAACCCTTTGGATTTCCACCATGCTTCCAATTCATCGACGCCAAAATCAGCGAGGATCTCCCCATTGACATCAATGCTTGGAGTCATGTCGCGTCCGGTCAAGTCTCGCAGTTCCTGCATTGCAGATGAATCTGAAATGACTTCAAGGTTATCGAATGTCAGCCCCTTCGATTCCAGCCAATCAATGGCTTCGTGACACCAGCCGCAGTAGGATTTAGTAAATAAACGGATTTTCAATGTTCGATCAGGCATAAGAAAAAAATATCAATGGTCGTTGGATGGTTCCGGTTCCGTGATGATGGTATCGAGGTGTTCGTAACACGGTGCGCAGCAGCAGAGCAGACGCAGGGGAGCAGATCCTGAATTCCAGAGTTTGTGTTTCTTTCCAGGTGGAATCGCAATCGCGTCACCTACTCGCACTTCCTGCATTTCAGTTTCAATTCGCATGCGACCTTCACCTTCAATGATATAGTATATTTCCTCGGTTTTGGCATGATAGTGTTCATCGGTGCTGCTATTGGGAGGTAAGGTTGCTTCTGCCAGACTTTGATTTTTGATTACCGAATTACGATGCGCCAGCAGCTCGCGTATCTGCGAACCGTCCTTGGTGGTAAAGGGCTCCACTTGATCCAAATTGACCACGTCCATACCCCGGCAAAGTAGCCTAATTTTTCGGAATATGGAAACAACTTTCACATTCGAAATTATAAATCACATGCCATTATTGACATAGGACCCAGGTTCCATTGTTAATATGGGGACCATGCTCCCATGCTTAAAAAAGAATCCATTCAACTCTACTCTAATGGGGACGCTTTTTATCTTGCTGCTGACATCCGCATGCTTCACAGACTTTCAACGTGTGAAGGATAAAAATGGTCTGGGTAGGGATGATCTACAGTATGGCGGAACCAATGATTCTGGAGGAGTGTTAAATTCGTTGCAGGCTCGGTTCGATATGCAGCACCTCGAACTCGAATTGAAAATATTGCCTGCATCCAAATCAATTGAGGGTAGCGCTCTTTTAGATGTTCTCGTTGTCGAGCCTTTGGAAGAAATACTATTGGACCTTGATTCTTTATTGATCGTATCAAAGGTGCAGTTGAGCGTTAAAGGTACAGGTTCCATCCCATCGAGATTTCTGCATGTCGACGGCAAATTACATGTCTACCCCAGTTTGTTGCTTCCATCACAATCTCTCGTGAGTGTGAACGTCGTCTACAGTGGGCAGCCCCTCAAAGCGGCAAAAGCTCCCTGGGATGGTGGTTTTACATGGTCTACGACGGAGGATGGGCATGCATGGATTACCACAACGATGCAGGGTGAGGGCGGTGATCTATGGTTTCCATGCAAGGATCACCCATCTGATAAAGCGGAACGAGTTGATCTTAAAATTTCCGTGCCAGAGCCATTGGTCGTTGCTGCCAATGGTCAATTAATCTCCTCGTCAAAACATAGCGATGGATGGACGACCTTTCATTGGCGGACTTCATACCCGATCAGTAATTACAATATCGCCCTCAGTATTGGTCCCTACGAATGGATTGAATCCAAATACACCTGTATAGACGGGACTGTCATGCCGTTTCATTTTTGGACTTTGCCTGAATCAAGGCAGAAAGCTGAAGAAGCTCTACCTGAGTTCAAACGACATATGGCTTTTTACGAGCGTATACTTGGACCTTACCCATTTCGGAATGAAAAATATGGAGTGGTTGAAACACCTCATTTAGGAATGGAGCATCAAAGCATTATCGCTTACGGAAACAAGTTTAGAGGAGGTCCTCATGGTTATGACTGGCTCCATCATCATGAATTAGGGCATGAATGGTGGGGGAATTTAGTGACTGCCAATGACTGGAGGCATTTCTGGTTGCACGAAGGTTTATGCACTTACATGCAGATTCTTTATGCGGAAGAGCGGCAAGGCATGATGGCTTATCATCATGCAATGTATGTTGACCGCAAGCGGATCAAAAGCGAACATACTCTCGTTCCCGCAGAGCCTGCTTCCATCGATTTAATGGACGATCAAGTTGGAGAAGATGTTTATTTCAAGGGTTCATGGATTTTGCATACCTTGCGATATTTGATTGGCAAAAAAGATACTGAGAAAGTATTGCATCGTTTTGCATACCCCGACCCAGATTTGGAATCCACTTCAGAGGGACAAGCCATTCGATTTGCGGGCACGCAGGATTTTATCGATACGGTGCATCAAGTCACAGGCCGCAATCTGGATTGGTTTTTCGACGTGTATTTATATAATGCACCACTCCCACGCCTCATTGAGCGTTTGCAAGGCGCCCAATGGATCTTGGAGTGGGAAGTTCCGGAAGGCTGTTCTTTTCCCATGCCTCTTGAAATAGAACTTGGGGGGCATGTCACCCAACACAAGATGGAGCAAGGTCGATTGGTGCTTGATGCCGAGACTTGGTCAGGTGCTGTTTTGGATCCTCAATGCTGGATTCTGATGGAAAATCGTAGTGCTCTAATGGGTAATCCTTACGGGGAAACCTTCGATTGATGCGGCTACAGCTTGCCTTCAGGGCGACTGTTCGCTCGCAGAGATTCATCAAAAGCCTTCATCTCTCGAAGCATGGATTTAACACGTTGCGGGTGTTTTGCTGCCAGGTTTTTGGTTTCTGATAGATCGCGGCCCAGATGGTAAAGTTCGATTTCCTTGTTAAACCTGATTTTCCATGAACCCTGGCGCATGGCTTCCAGCTTTCGTCCTCGATAGTAGTAAAAGGACTGATGAGGAGATCGTGCATCCACGCGGCCAAGCATCAGAGGGAAAATATCCATCCCGTCAATGACTCGGTCTGAGGGTACCGTTGCACCCGTGATTCTGGCGAAGGTGGGAAGCAGATCAATCGTGGAAGCTATCTCGTGGCATTCAGAGCCAGCTGGAATTTTGCCAGGCCAGCGCATGATGCATGGCACCCGCATGCCGCCTTCATAGGTTTGAAATTTATAGCCTCGAAGAGGCAGAGCAGAGCCTCCATGACCATTCTTCAAATTCCAGGGGCCGTTGTCTGTTGTGAAGATAACCAGTGTGTTATTGTCGAGCTTGAGTCGCTTCAGAGTGCTGAGTATCTCGCCGACGCTCCAGTCAATTTCTTCAATTGTATCCCCATAAAAACCTCCAGGACTGCTACCCTTGAATTCTGGTGAAGCTGCCAAAGGGATGTGCGGTAATGTATGTGGCATGTAGAGGAAAAAAGGCTTCTTCTGGTTCTCCTCAATGAATTTAACGGCTTCTTGGGTGTAACGCTGAGTAAGTGTGGATTGGTCACACGGGTACTCCACGACTTCTTCGTTTCGAAGCAAGGGCACCCAGTTTTTTTTAGGCTTATCCGTTTTAATTTTTTCTGCTGTCATGCCTTCACGCAAAACCACATTGCTGGCTAATTGCATGGAAGAATCGATGGTCATGTCATTGCTGTATGGGATACCATAATACCGATCGAAACCCTGGCTGGTTGGAAGAAATTCAGGGTGATGTCCGAGATGCCATTTCCCAACGCAGGCGGTTGCATAGTTTGCTTGCATGAGCATGTCAGCCATTGTGATTTCCGAGGGGTTCAGCCCTATTTCGTGACGAGGAAATAAAACCCCGGGAATGTTGACCCGTGTAGGGTAACACCCGGTCAACAGTGCCGCTCGAGACGGAGAGCAAACTGAATTGGCCGAATAGAAATCCGTAAACCTCATGCCTTCAAGTGCCATATTGTCCAGATGGGGGGTGCGAATCTTGGGGGCACCGAAACAACCAATGTCCTGATACCCCTGGTCGTCAGTGAAAATCAGGACAATGTTGGGTGACTTGGCCATAGCAGTTGTTACGATCAAAGCGCAACACAGCAGCAAGACGTTCCTCGAAAAATTGGATGGATTCATGACGCTTATCTTTCTTGAGACTGCACTATGTTGATTGCTTAGTATTTGGCTACTTCACGTTCATGTCCGCAGCCGAGTGCCTTTGCCATTTCCGAGGCTTTTGAAAGCATCATGCCCGCTTCGCTCGCCACGGCGATGAATTGGAACCCTTCCTCGCGGCGACGCTCGGCCGCCTCCACATCGGCCACATGAATTCCGGAGGCGACACCGTATTTTTTTCCAACCGTCTGGAGATGTTTCAGTGCGTCAATGAATTCCTGTTTGTCACTGTCCCATTTGGGTTTTTCTCCCATGGATTTCAATAAATCATTCGGCCCTACAAAGAAGGCATCAATACCGGGCACGCTTAATATCTCATCGGCATTTTCAATGGCTTTGACATGTTCCAGCTGGAGAACAAGCAGGATTTCTTCGTTGGCTCTTTCGTAGTACGTCGCTGGGTCGGTTTTGAAACTGACGGCGTGGAGCATGCCTCCTACAGACCGCGATCCCTTGGGTGCATAGAACGTCGAATCCACCGCTAATTCTGCATCGGATTTACTGCATATCATCGGCAGGATGACCCCCCAGCCTCCGTTATCAAGGACACGCTTGATATTTTCTCCCGTGTTCCAGGCGGGGCGGGCCATAGGTACTGTATTTGTTCCGGCGATGGCTGAATAACAAAGCGATGCCGTTTCAACGCCGATGGGCATGTGTTCGATATTCAGGTTCAGCCAATCAAATCCAACGTTGGCCATCAGTAATGCTGTCGTTGGATCTGGTATGGATAGCCAGCTTCCAATGCTTGCCTCTCCTCGCTTGAGTTTTGCTTTGACGTGATTGGTTCTCATATTTATCCGGAATGTTTGATTAAAGTTCGTTCAATTTGGCGCGCAGTTGCGGTTGGTCGAGTGTTTCTGGATTGACCAGCAATTTGGGGCGACGGCCTTCCATGAGGTCCACGATCGCTTCCGCTGCCGCCATGCTTACGCGTTCCCCTGTTTCTCGACTACTTGAGGCTTGGTGAGGAGAAAGCAGGAGGTTTGGTGCAGAGCGGAATGGGTGATTCTTAGGTAATGGTTCTTTGATGAAGGCGTCCAAAGCTGCTCCAGCAATCCAACCCTCATTCAATGCCTGGGCAAGTGCCTCTTCGTTGACGTGTGCACCTCGGGCTGTGTTGACCAGGATGGCGTCCGATTTCATGGATTTTAATTGCTCCACACCAATCATGCCTTTGTTTTCCTCGTTTAATGCTGCGTGGATGGTGATGAAATCACTTTCCTTGAGTAATGTGTCCAGGTCCACGAAATCGACTCCCATGGCCTTTGCATCCGGGTGAGGCATGACATCATAACTCAGCACTTTCATGTTAAATCCTGAAGCCCTTTTGACGACAGCCCGTCCAATCCGTCCGCACCCGATCACTCCCAGCGTCTTACTTCCAAGGTCCACGCCCCACTCGGCTTTCCATCCTCCCTCACGCATGGTTTGATGCACACTATAGGTCCTGCGCGCCATCGTCAGCAGCAGAGCGAATGCGTAATCAGCGACTGCCTCATCAAGCAGTCCAGGAGTATAGGCGACGGGTATGCCGGCAGCAGTGGCATCTGGAATGCTGATAGAGTCATATCCGACTCCCCATCGGGAGATGATTTTCAAGGCCTTTCCTTCCTGAGTGTTGAACACATCAGCATGGTATGCATCAGGACTGCACAAAACTGCGTCGTGCCCGTTCAATTGCTCCAGCAGTTCAGCACCCGAAAGGGGCCCCCATTTAGGCGGAAGGGTGATTTCACAACCTTTGGATTTTAAAAATTCGATGGCGGGCTTGCCGACGACTTCAAAGGTGCGCGCAGTGATAAGGATTTTCCATGACATGGTCGCCCAGTGTAAGATCCCCTTGATATCCTGCAAGAATCGTTTCCCTTCTCGGGCCAATTATTCTCGACATTTCAGGGGGTTCAATGGCATGACATCTTAACATTGATTATGAGTATTAAAAAACCTGATATCCTGATTCTTTGCACAGGGAATTCCTGTCGTAGTCACATGGCTGAAGGAGTGCTGAGGCATGCGGTGGGAGATACGGCTACTGTGCACAGTGCAGGCTCCGATCCCACGGGTGAAGTCCATCCTCTTGCTGTTCGGGTGTTGGATGAGATCGGGCTGGATATTTCCGCTCACACGTCAAAACACATGAATGAATTTCTCGACAAGGATATCAAGGTTGTCATTACGGTTTGTGACAATGCAGATCAGGCTTGTCCTCAGTTTCCCGGGCAAGTTCGGCGATATCATTGGCCTTTCCCTGATCCTGCCAAAATGGAAGGCAGCGAAGATGAAGTGCTGCAATTCTTTCGTCAGGTAAGGGATCAGATCCGATTGATCTTTGACATGTATGCAGCTGGATTTACTGATGGAGCTGAGCTGTTCAAACCGGTCGATCCAACTGCTGCCTAAAAAATATGCCACCAAAATGGGTAATAGGAGAGGTCTTTGGAACATTTCTATTGATTTTATTTGGGTGCGGAGCGGTCGCTGGTGCGGTGGCGTTTGATGCATTTCAGGGGGTTTTTCAGGTAGCGGCGGTGTGGGGTGCCGGGTTGATCGTGGCCATTTTATTGACGGAAGGTCACAGTCAAGCTCATTTCAATCCAGCCATTACATTCCCCATGTTTCTTTTCAGAGGGATGAAAGGTCGTCTGGCTCTGGGTTATGTGTTCTGCCAAATGATCGGCGCCTTTCTGGCTGCGACGATATTGTTTCTTATCTTTCGTGAACCATTGTCAGCCTACGAAGAGGCGCAGGGCATTCAACGAGGTCAAAAAGGGAGCGAAGCCACTGCCATGGTGTTCGGTGAGTTCTTTCCAAATCCAGGAGGAAAACCTTTAAGTGCTGAACACAAGACCACCTTATCGATGTCCAGTGCGTTTGTCGCAGAGCTTGTCGGGACAGGGTTGCTGGCTTTCGCTGTGTTTGGTTTTACTTCAACAGATGTTCAGAAGCGATTGGGCGGAGGTGTTCCTTTTGCCATTGGGATCACCTTAACCGTCCTTATATGCAT
>JBDQII010000147.1:0-10655 GCA_040264395.1 Verrucomicrobiota bacterium | reverse complement strand
TGGATGTAACATGGCCTTTCGCGCCCAAGCTTTGGAAAGAGTCGGTGCCTTTGATCCTCAGTTTCGAATTGCTGGAGATGATGTGGATCTTTGTTGGCGCCTGCTGATGAAAAAGATGGTCATCGGTTTTGCTCCCGGGGCCTTTGTATGGCACCACAGACGTTCTACTATCAGTGCTTTTGTTAAACAGCAAATGGGCTACGGGCGAGCCGAGTCGCTTCTCTGTCGAAAGTTTCCCTCGATGTTCAACGCACAGGGTGATCATGTGTGGAATGGTCGCATCTATGCAAACTATGAGGGGGGGAATCCGCTGGAAACCTCTAGAGTTTACCATGGACTTTATGGGTATGGTGCTTTTCAGCCCATGTATGGTTCTGCACCTTCCCGTCTGGTGGCTTTATTGACTTCTTTGGAATATCACCTGCATACCACTTTGCCGCTCTTGATAGCCGGTTCAGGTTTTCCTTTATTCGCGTTACTGGCGGGGATGAATGTAATCGCAACTTTAATCCTTGCGGTGGCCTGCTCCCTAACAGCTCCCGTCGCCTCTGACAAACGACGTTGGTGGTCTGGTTTGTTGCTGGCATGGTTATATTTGTTGCAACCTTTGGCACGCAGCTCTGCACGATTTCAGCAATGGGCACGCATGCGTCGCATGGGCAGCGCTTCCCGTGAGCGCATTGAAGCTTTATCTTTGAGTTACACGGATGGGATATTTGACAGGGTTTCATTTTGGAATGAAACCGCATACGGACGCCCGGACTTCTTTGCCAGTTTCAAAACTAAATTGAAGGATGTGGGTTGGGATGTATCGCTACAAACGGACTGGACTAGTTTTGATGCATGGCTGCCGGGAGGGCTTGCTTTTGACTTGCACCTCTATTCGGTGGACGAGTATTTCGATGGTGGCAAGCGGCGAGTCTTGTTTCGCTTGAATCCCGTGCCCACCGTGATCACACGAGTATCAGGATTGATGATTGCAGGAGCCTGCCTGGCATGGATCGCAAAGCTTGGGCTGGCTGTTACGAGTGTGGTCTTGCTGGTTTTGATTTTACTCAGCGTATTTGCTGCTTACCGGTATCTGCGCAAAAAATTACTGGCAGAGTGTCTGGTCGTCATTGTTGAAACAGCGGACAGCTTGGGATGGCGGCTTCTTAATGTCGACGATGAAGTCGCTCCAGAAAAACGCAAACGCACATGAAAGATTATTTGGAATTACTCAAACTTGTCCTCGAAGAAGGCAGGGAAAAGACCGACCGAACCGGGACTGGTACATTGGCCGTATTTGGGGCGCAGGCGCGTTTTCCCTTGCAGGATTCCTTTCCCGTTCTAACTACCAAGAAGCTACACTTGCGGAGCATTATTCATGAACTTCTCTGGTTCTTGAAGGGAGATACCAATATCGGTTATCTGAATGAACAACGAGTGAGTATTTGGGATGAATGGGCGGATGATGATGGGAATCTGGGGCGTGTGTATGGCGCGCAGTGGTGTGATTGGAAAACTCCGGATGGACGCTCTATTCATCAGATTGATCAAGTGATTGAAGATATCAAGAAAACGCCAGACAGTCGCAGGCTGGTTGTTTCCGCCTGGAATGTTGGGGAGATTGAGCAGATGGCCCTGGCGCCCTGTCACGCATTGTTTCAGTTCTTCGTGATAGATGGGGAACTCAGCTGTCAGCTATATCAGCGAAGCGCCGATCTGTTTCTCGGCGTGCCCTTCAACATCGCTTCCTATGCGCTTTTGACCCTGATGGTTGCTCAGGTATGCGGTTTGAAACCTGGCACTTTTGTCCACACTTTTGGGGATTTGCACCTTTATTCCAATCACCTTGAGCAAGCGAAGCTGCAACTCACCCGCGAACCGCGCCCTCTACCGAAAATGATTTTGAATCCTGAAATCAAGAATATACACGATTTTCGGTACGAAGATTTCAAACTGGAAGGTTACGACCCTCACCCTTCCATCAAGGCTCCTATTGCGGTGTAATCATGCAACAATTTCAAGCGATCGCCGCCATGGCGGAAAATCGGGTGATAGGCAAAGGCAACACCATTCCATGGCATCTGCCGGATGATTTCAAATGGTTCAAAGCAAAAACGATGGGCCATATCCTCATCATGGGGCGGAAGACATTTGAATCCATAGGTCGCCCATTACCCGGCAGGGAAACCATTATTCTGAGTCGATCAGGATACTCGGTTCCCGGCATACAGACCGTTGAATCACTTACCTGTCTTGAGGGAACGCTTGGGGATGACAAGCGCATCCCCTTCATTTGTGGAGGCGCTGAAATCTACAGGCAAACACTTGACTTATGCAGTGATCTTTATCTTACGCAGGTCAAAGGCTTTTTTGAGGGAGATGCGTTTTTCCCTGAGTTTGAAAATCATTTCAAAGACGCTGAAGCTGTTTTGCAGCATGAACAATTTACCGTGTTTCATTATCATCGCCGTTGAGAGGCAATGTGCTGGCCAGTGCCTGTCCACGAATGGTGGATGCACAGGCATGGACAATTGAATCGGCAGCGAGACGCTCATTATTCACGACACGCACGGCATTCCTTTTTGCATGAGCAACCACCAATCGATGCTGCGATGTGGATCAGCTGTTGTCTCCATCGAGTAAGCCGCCAATGCCTCCCAGAATGGAACCCTCACCACGACTCTTTCCCCCGGCTTGCGGGGCATATGCGAGAACACGTCCAGCCAGCCGGCTGAATGGCAGTGACTGAAGCCATACCCGTCCAGGGCCTCTTAGAGTGGCAAAGAACAAACCTTCACCACCAAAGATGGCAGATTTGATATTTCCCACATACTGGACATCGAAGTCAACGCCCGGTTGATAAGCGACCACACAACCGGTATCGACGCGGATGCTTTCACCCGGCGAAAGCTCACGTTCGTAAAGCGTACCCCCTGCATGGATAAACGCCCATCCATCACCCTGCAAACGTTGCATGATAAATCCTTCACCACCAAACAAACCGAGTCCTATTTTCTTTTGGAATGCGATCCCAATACTGACTCCTTTTGCAGCACACAGGAACGAGTCCTTTTGAGTAATCATTTCACCTCCCATTTCCGAGAGGTGCATGGGGATGATCTTTCCTGGATAAGGCGATCCAAATGCTACTTTTTCTTTACCCGCTCCCTGGTTATGAAAAACGGTCATGAAAAGGGACTCCCCGGTCAGTAGTCTTTTACCTGCGTTCATGATCGACCCGAAGAATCCTGACCTTTCGGCGGAACCATCTCCGAAGATGGTTTCCATCTGGATGTTCTGATCCATGTACATCATACCACCTGCTTCTGCGACAACCGCTTCCTGAGGGTCTAATTCTACCTCCACGAATTGCATCTCCGCACCGTAAATTTTATAGTCTACTTCATGCATTTCTGCCATATTCTTGCCTTTCTACTTTAATTTTTTCCTTAATGATTTCACGGATTTGGATCACAACCCCTGATTGCACGCATCCATCATGAAACCCATCGAAATTTTCCGCTTTAAAAAAAGCACTATTCACAGAAAATTACAAACGCCAGCAACGATGCCGAAGTGGTCTTGATTCAAATTAAAACAAAAATATTTATTCAGACGGGATGATCAATTGATCTTCCTAGCTAAACCACGTCTCCAGACTGCGAGAGCTTGCCTAATTCAAATATGGGGGCTAATGCCTGCATGATAAATCATCCAGTTGCCTGAGCAGTTGCTTTCATTCTTATCTTCAGCTGAATCGATGAATCTTTAAGCGCCCTCGTATCAATTATGATATGATGGGCTTTTAAAGCGAAGATCATACTTCCCCATGCATTTGTTTGCCAAGGTGCATGTCATTTAAAGTCCAGCGAAAAAACGATATGGAACGAATCCTTGCCATGGGTTGTAAATAACCATTACCGAAAGGAGCTATTCACATTGAATGAGTAATGTCATTGGTTTGTCTTGCCTCTCACCAGCATGCTGGAAATTTGCAAAGGCAAATGACGGCGAGTGGAAAAAAATCCTACTGTTCGGATTAAGGGCAGTTTTTATCTCAAAAGTCAACGTATGAGTTTTGTGTTTCACGAGGTTTGGTCTTTCAAGAACATGATTTTACAGTGATATCAAATGTCTAATTCGCAGTGTGGTTATCCGTATATTAAATTCGAAAACTCACACATATTTAAGGGATAAATAATAAGTTGAAAAATATTGAAAAAAATTAAATTAAAGTTAGTAGTTATACCATAAATATTGGTATGACGCGAAACGAAAAATCAATCGTGCAGGCGAAAACCTCAGCAATACACGGTCTTGGTTGTTTTGCTCTTCATTTTATTTCTGGAGGTCAAAGAGTTGTCGAATATTCAGGGCCCAGACTGAATCTTGAGCAGACTCAAAAGGCGCTTGAAAAGGGGAATGAATACATTTTTGACATAGACTCGCACTATTCCGTTGATGGTAGCGTCATGTCGAACGCAGGCAGATACCTCAACCATTCCTGCGATCCTAATTGTGAAAGTGATATTATCTTCGGAAAAGTATGGATAAACGCAATGCGTGACATACACGAAGGCGAAGAACTTACCATAAATTACAATTTCGAACTTGAAGGTTTCTTCAATAGGCCTTGTAAATGTGGATCAAAAAATTGCCTTGGATTTATGGTTGCGAACCATCAACTCGGTTTAAAAAATCCCCAAAAACTGCTGGGCACCATGATGGAAATGGCTCGTAACATAAAACCGCAAAAATGCGACGCGATGTCAAATAGATGAGTCGCTTTCGTGTTTCGTTTTAACTTTTTTCCTGTCGATAACCGCCCCCCATCTCAATATGGTGTGGGCATCTTCATGGTTTGATTTTTTGCCACGAAGGGTTAGTGTTGACCTATCCATGAGACGTTTCGTTACTAATCTGCTCTTTCTAGGCCTTGGCTGTGTGTTTCTACAAGCTCAGGACACCACTCAACAACTGCGTCTTGGCATGATTGGGTTGGACACCTCCCATGTCATCGCATTTACCCGCATACTCAACGATACTTCGAATGCCGATCATGTTCCTGGTGGCAAGGTGATTGCGGCATACAAGGGCGGAAGCGATGATGTAGAATCCAGCTACACCCGGGTCGATAGATTCACCGATCAATTAAAAAATGAATTTGGAGTGGAAATCTTGGATTCCATCGAAAGCCTTTGTGAAAAAGTGGATGCTGTCCTGCTCGAAAGTGTCGATGGCCGCCCTCACCTGGAGCAAGCAAAGATCGTGATCAAAGCCGGAAAACCGTTGTTTATCGACAAACCAATGGCGGGATCACTCAGAGATGTTATTCAAATTTTTAAACTGGCCCATGAGAACAACGTGCCTTGTTTTTCCTCTTCTTCATTGAGGTATTATGAAAGCCTTCAAAAACTCAAAACCGAGGAGATTGGAGAATTGAAAGGGGCAATATCCTATGGACCTTGTAGTCTGGAACCACACCATCCCGATTTATTTTGGTACGGCGTTCACCCAACCGAGGCCCTGTTTTCAGTCATGGGCGTCGGTTGCCAGTCTGTATCACGCACTTTTACTGAGCACACAGATGTGGTTTCCGGGGTTTGGAACAATGGGAACACAGGTGTTGTCTACGGTTTGCGAACAGGGCATGCGCGCTACAAGGTAACCACTTTCGGTACCAAAGGAATCGCTGAACAAAATGGAGGAGGAAACTACGTCCCATTAGTGCGGGTAATAATGGATTTTTTCAAAACAGGCAACCCTCCAGTTTCAGCCAGAGAGACAGTCGAGTTATTCGCTTTCATGGAAGGTGCAGATCTCAGTAAATCCAAGAATGGCCGTGAGGTGGATATTCCGCAGCTCATAAAATCGCACGGTGGTGGATGGTTACTTGAAGATTAGCGTGAAGAATGGTGTCTATTTTGTTTCGTTTTAAAACCGCTTCCTCTCCTGACTCTGGGAGTGAGATTTGATCGACAATATAAAAAAACGGTGATTTGCAAAACAACACATCGATGCGTTTTTCAATGGCTATTGCTTTTGATATCAGTCTCACACCTTGGTGCCGATGACTCGCCGAGCAGGGACTTCTTCGTTTTTCGAGAAACGCAACGTCAAGTGCAAACAGCACTTCCAAACGCCATGGCCTCTACTGTAGGGGTAGGAGACAGTGGTAGTGGCGTCATCGTTTCGCCAAACGGACTCGTGCTCACCGCTGCTCATGTCAGCGGCACTCCGGATCGAAATATCACTTGCAGGCTTCCCAATGGAAAACGTGTAGGTGCGAAAACACTTGGAAACTTCGACTACATGGATGCAGGAATGGTCCAGCTGGAAGGCGAGGGGCCTTGGCCATACAGTCCCGTTGGGACTCGCAGATCCAACACTGCTGGTGATTGGTGTTTTGCTCTGGGGCACCCAGGTGGATTTGACCGGGACCGTGGTTCAGTCCTGAGGGTCGGAATGGTGATTCATGTTCGAAACGGTTTCATGCGCACTGACTGCAAACTATTGCGTGGCGACTCTGGAGGTCCCTTGTTCAATCTAAGTGGTGAAGTCATTGGCATTCACAGCCGCATTGGCGACCCCTTGGATGATAATTACCATGCTCCCATTGGCACGTTCAGTAAAATGTGGGATGAGTTGCTTGCCGGAGAGACAATCTCAGGACCTCGACAGCGGTCGGACCGAGGTGTCTTGGGTGTCAGTGTTGAGGCTCATCCAAAGGGAGTTTTGTTGAAGGAAATACGTCCTGATTCTGCCGCTGATGAGGCTGGCTTGCAAACGAAAGACGTCATTCAATCCATCGATGGTTTTCCGATAGACGATTCCTTCGATTTCAGGTGGGCAATCAGCAAGAACAGCCCTGGAGCGCGCATCAATATTGAATACGTTCGAGGAGACCAACTCGATGAGGTCTCGGTTGAATTGGGGCAATCAACAGGCCGCAGGGAGCGGGGTGTATTTTGATGAACGCATTACCAAGGCACAATAGTCTTATGTTTTTGCTGACAGGCATTTTTTATGCATCCTTTTTCACGATTGATATTGCAGCTGCCGACCTTTCGTATCTTAGCAGGGCAGACCGATTGAACGGATGGAGGACTCTGGAAGTTTTGGATGGCCTGTTCCGAGACCACCGTGCCTCTGTTGTCGAAATCCTAGACAATGATAAACAAGTGGCGCTTGGAACCGTAGTGTCTGAAGATGGATTCATCGTTACCAAGGCAAGCGAGTTCGGGCAGTCACTCGAAATTAGACTCTCCGATTACAGTAAGCATGTTGCTGAGCAAGTCAGCGTTGATGAAGCCAATGATCTTGCTTTGTTAAAGATAAGGGCTTCCGGATTGCGTCCCGTGGATTGGCCTGGCTCAGGCGATCCTCAGATGGGGCAATGGGTGATGTCACCTCACGAGGATAAATCTCAGGTTAGGATCGGTGTCATCAGCGCATTGACACGTCCAGTGCCAAAACAATTTGGAGCACTAGGAGTTGTTACGGTTGACAATGCGGATTACCTAACCGAAAACGATTTACTGGAACCGAACACCCTGGCCGATTTTATCATTAAAGGCGTCAGGCCTATCGACAGGTGGATCAGAAATGAAATTTCGAATGAAGCCAAGTCAGCCTTGACATCGAACCTGAATGATCCCGTCCAACAAGCTCCTTTCCTGAGACTCATACTTAGAGACCTCAACTTCATGATCTTTGAAAGAATCCTTTACACGGAAGATCGCTTTGAAGGAGTTCCCCTGAGCGAACCTACTCAACAAGCCATCCTTGAAACGAACAGCCGTATGCGGAGATCCGTTCTGAACCGGATGCTTCTGGTCGACTCTTTCCCGGACCTGATTAAAGCAGGCGAGTCAGGCGCTCGCATTCTGGATGTCGTGGCTGAGAGTGCGGCGGAGCGGGCCAGTCTTGAGCCCGGGGACCTAGTTACAGCAATCAATGCATCCAGTGTGGATGGCTCGCAGGATCTCGTAAGTTTGATACGTAAGCACACGGCTGGTGAAACGATCACCATTTCACTAGTTCGTGATGGTCGATCCTTGGTTAAGTCCGTGACGCTTGGTTTTTTTGACACCACGTTCCCTGATCAGGATGTCAACATCGCTCTCAGTGGCGATATATCTGACCGTCGAACAGGTTTTCAAAAAATCATACAGCATGACATGCCCCTCTCTCCCAAAGCAATGGGTGGCCCTCTCATGGACCTGCAGGGGCGAGTGATTGGGATCAACATCGCTCGATATGATCGTGTAGCCACATACGCTCTCCCGTCTGACCTGGTACAAGCTTTGATTCAGAAAATGAAATAAACGCCTATCTACAACGGCTTGTTGATGTCATTTACCTCAGGCGCTTGGACCAATCGTTGCTCCTCCATCGCACACAAGGTTCTGGCCCGTGATTAAATCTGACCCGGTGATTAGCGATACAACTGCAGCAGCGACATCGTCTGGATGACACACCTTGCCCAAAACAGCTTTGGATTCATGCCCTTCTTTGACATCTTGGTAGCGGTCCCTGAGTCCTTGCTGTGTCCAGTCATCGGCAATAAATCCTGGTGCGACAGAATTGACCCTCACTTGAGGGGCAAGGATGCGGGCAAGTGAAACGGTCATATTGATCAAAGCGGCTTTGGAGGCACAATATGCCATGGAACTGCCATTTCCGATCAGTCCGGCAACACTTGTAATATTGATAATCTCTCCTCCATTTTGTGATTTTCTAAGCCATGGTTCAGCAGCGCGAGAACAGTAAAAAGGGCCTTTGACGTTCGTTTGAAGGATGCGATCCCAATGTGCATCCGTCAGGAGGTTGAGATCAGCAAATGAAAGAAAATCAGTTGTAGCTGCATTGTTCACAAGAATATCCAGGCCTCCAAACTGATCGACCGTTTGCTGGATTAATCTCAGACAATCCGATTCTTTTGAAACATCTGCCTGGATCATCAATGAGGGAGTGTCGTTTTTTTGTAACTCTTTGAGCACGGACTCGGCTTCATCCCTGGAACTGCGGTAATTCAGCACAATGCGGCATCCTTGCCTGGCCAACCTGAGTGCTACCGCTCTTCCTACACCTCGACTTGATCCCGTAATGACTGCCACTTTTCCTTGTGTTTCCATGAGACTGATTCTTGCTCGTCTTTCATGAATAACAATGTTTATAATGCAATCATGTCTCTTTGTTTGGAACCCAGGTCTGCCATTAGTATGCTTCTCCGAGTGCCTCTGTTAATATGTTTTTTGTTTCAATGTTTTTGTTCATTTGGGGCTTGGGCTGTTGACAAGCCCAATGTGATTTTGATCATGGCCGACGATCTTGGCTATGGTGATCTCGGTTGCTTCGGAAACAAGGTTTTTGAAACACCATGTCTCGATAGAATGGCAGCAGAAGGTTTGCGTTTTAGTGATTTTCATAGCAGTGGGCCGGTATGCAGTCCAACCCGAGCTGGCCTGCTCACAGGTAGATATCAACAGCGTAGCGGTATCCCGGGAGTGATCTACGCAGCGTTTGATTCCAACAGGCACCATGGTTTGGATCCTGCTGAGATTACCTTTCCGGAGTTGATCAAAAGAGCAGGTTATCAGACCGGCATGTTTGGGAAATGGCATCTGGGCTACCAAAAAAGATACAACCCTTCTCTGCATGGTTTTCAGACTTTTCGAGGTTATGTAAGTGGGAATGTTGATTATCATTCTCACTATGATCGAATGGGGGTTTTGGATTGGTGGAATGGAGATCAAGTGGAAGATGAAGAAGGTTATACGACATCCTTGATCACCGAACATGCGTTGGCATTTGTAAAAAAAAATAAATCCAATCCTTTTTGTCTATATCTTGCCTATGAGGCTCCTCATGATCCCTATCAGGGCCCCAATGATCCTGCCATACGCGTGCAAGGCAAAGTAGTGCCCAACAAGTATGCAAAAGGCCAGATACCACGTGCCTATCGTGAAATGGTTCAAACCATGGATACAGGCATCGGCAAGATACTCGAGTTACTGAAAACAGAAGGATTGGACAGGAACACATTTGTTTTTTTTCTTTCTGATAATGGGGCCAATAAAAACGGCAGCAATGGCGATCTCCGTGGGTTTAAGGGTAGCCTCTGGGAAGGCGGGCATCGGGTGCCTGCGATTGCCTGGTGGCCCGCCGAGATACCACCCAACTGTTTTTGTGATGATTTGACGATGAGTCTGGATCTCATGCCCACATTGTTGCAGTTAACGGGTGCTGTCATTCCTGATGGACACCGATTAGATGGTGTTTCACTGATCCCAGCACTGCTGGGCGGGGTCATGCCTGACCGCAAGCGTAAGCTCTTTTGGGCCTATGGTTCCAAGCGGTCAATGCGTCATGGGCCCTGGAAGCTCATGACAGATCAGCGTCTGGGCGGTGACCCTCTGCTTTTTCTTTTAACTGAGGATCTTTCAGAGCAAAGAAACCTCTTCAAAACTCACCGACTCAAGGCCAAGCAAATGTTATCTGAACTGAAGGCTTGGCATACGGATGTGCTCATTGGTGCCACGTCACAGCCATCCAAGCCCTAGTTTTGGCCTGTTGATTTTATATCCATGTTCAATGGATTCATTGGCTGCATTCGAATTGTACTCAGATATGCTTTTTTTGCATGCTAAAGCGCAAATTTAAAT
>JBDQII010000146.1:0-10719 GCA_040264395.1 Verrucomicrobiota bacterium | reverse complement strand
GTGTAGCCCACCACGCTGCCTTGAGTATCCATCACCAGGGCAAGTTCAGGTTCGGGCACATTCCATGAGGCATCCTCACGAATCCCAACTGCGTCCCCTGTGGCAACCACCTTACCGGGCATTGATTTAAAGAAAATTTCAGGCCGCGGCGCGTCATACACCCTATCATAGGCGGTGGCACTGAAATCGGATTCTTCCATGCGCGCCGTCTTACTGCGTAGATAAGTGACTCCGGCAGCCCAGACTTCCTGATCATCTACGGGAGCAAGAAGCGTGACATCCTGCAACGCCAACTTCGGGATGTCGGGGTTCTGTAATTGAGCAAGGATCAAGGCACGTTTTTCTACGTCAAACAATGACTTCATTTGCGTGATCTGAAAGGAAGTAAGATCGATGACTTGATCGCTGTCGTCCAGATAGCCAATGCTTGGCAATGAATTATCTTGTGTGTGGAAACGGCAAATTCTCATGAGGTAAACATCATTAGAGGTTCATTACTAATTTTCCAGCATTTTCATTTTTCAACGAGGCCTTGCAGGTTTTTCCCGGACATTCTAGAACAAGTCCCATGCAAACTTATCAGGCATCATGTATTTTTGACGGCAAAGCAACGCTCGCAGAAGGTCCGGGCTGGGATGAGCAGCGCCAGGCCATTGTCTGGGTGGACATTGAGAAAGGCAAGATTTCTCGTTTCCATCCAAGCACACACCGCAATGAAACCTGGGCTATCTCTCAGAAAGTTGGCTGCGTCGTTCGCACGTCCAAAGGGGATCTGCTGGCTGGCGGCCAGGAGGGCCTGCTCAAACTGAATCCGGAATCCGGTGAAGTCACTTCCCTGCAGAACCCTGAACCCGATTTGCCTGTCAATCGATTTAACGATGGCAAATGCGATCCTCAAGGCCGCTTGTGGGCCGGCACGATGTCCTGCGAGGAGGAGGAAGGAGCCGGTAGCCTGTACCGCATCACCAACGAGGGATCGGTCAAGCGAATGGTGGAATCAGTCACAATCTCCAATGGCCTGGCATGGTCACAGGATGGTAGAACCATGTATTATATTGACACCCCCACCCGCCACGTCGACGCCTTCGACTTCGATCCAGTGGAGGGTGAGATCTCCAATCGACGTCATGTCATCGAAATCCCCAAGGACATGGGTTATCCGGATGGCATGACCATCGACGCCGAAGGCAAATTATGGGTGGCACTATGGGCAGGATGGGGAGTGGGTCGCTGGGATCCAAGCACCGGTGAGTTGTTGGCCAAGGTACAATTACCGGTTGAATGCGTCACCGCCTGTTGCTTCGGTGGAAAAGATTATCGTACGCTCTACATCACCACTGCCAGCCGTGATCTGGATGACGAAGGACACAAGGAGCAACCTCAGGCAGGTGGTCTCTTTGCTGCAGATGTCGGCGTCGCAGGCCTGCCAACGCCTGTGTTCAAAGAAGCATGACCATGCCGCTCGTTCTTGTTGATAAAAACATCCTTCCATGACCGAACAAAAAACAAGGCCTTCCCTGATCGATATCGGGCTGAATCTGACACATGACTCCTTTGATCATGACAGAAAGGACGTGCTCCAACGCGCACTGGATCTCGGTGTCCATCGCATGATCCTCACGGGTGCAACCGAGGAAGGCAGCCTCAAGGCACTCGAACTGGCAAAATCCTACCCTGGCACTTTTTATGCAACTGCAGGCATTCATCCACACCATGCCAAAGAGGTCAATGGCGACACTTTTACTGTTCTGCAGGAACTGTACACCATGCCTGAAGTCGTGGCTGTCGGTGAATGCGGTCTGGATTATTTCCGCGATATCTCGCCACGTTCTACTCAGGAAAAAGTGTTTATCGCGCACCTCGAAATGGCAAAAGACAATCAGTTACCGATGTTCCTGCACCAACGTGATTCGGGAGATACCTTTATTTCCATTCTCAAGGAGTTCCGTGAAAAACTCTCTGATGTCGTGGTTCATTGTTTCACCGATGACAAAAAAATCCTGTTCGGTTTACTCGATCTGGAATGCCACATCGGCATCACAGGATGGATTTGTGATGAACGCAGGGGCAAGCACCTCAAGGAACTGGTTCCAAGCATTCCGACGAATCGATTGATGATCGAAACCGACGCCCCGTATCTCATGCCGAGGGATCTCGATCCCAAACCAAAAACACAGCGTAACGAACCCATGCATCTACCTCATATCGCGCGTGAAATTGCCAAATGCACCGGAAAGCCCTTCGAGCAACTGGCACAAGAAACCACCGCCAATGCCAACTCCTTTTTCCGACTTCCACCTCTTGAAGAAATTCACTCAGGGGAGGACCGGACATGAAGCTCATTTCATGGAATGTCAATGGCATGCGGGCCGTGCTGGGCAAAGGGCTGCTGGACATCATCGATGACATGGATGCCGACATTCTTTGTTTCCAGGAGACAAAGGCGCAACCTGAACAACTGGTCGATTTCGACTGGCCCAAGGGCTACGAGGTGTTCTGGCATTCTGCGGTCAAGAAAGGTTACTCGGGCACCGGTGTGCTGAGTCGTCAAAAACCTCTCAAGGTATGGAACGGTCTCGATATCCCTGAACATGATCAGGAGGGTCGTGTTCAAAATCTGGAGTTCGATTCCTTTATTCTGGTCAATGTGTACACCCCCAACGCTCAACATGGCCTGGCGCGCCTGGATTATCGTCTGGCCTGGGATGAAGCCTTTCGGCATCACGTCTGCAAATTACAACAACAAAAACCGGTCCTTTTCTGTGGCGATCTGAACGTCGCTCATCAGGAAATCGACCTTGCACGTCCCAAAGAGAATGTAAAAAATCCCGGTTTCAGTCCGGAGGAACGTGCGTCCTTTAATCGACTAGTCGATGCAGGATTCATCGACACCTTTCGCGAATTTGAACAGGGTGGCGGACATTATTCCTGGTGGAGTTACCGCGCGGGAGCACGGGCAAGGAACGTGGGATGGCGCATCGATTACTGCTGTATCTCCCCCGACCTTCGACCCAAGCTTGAAAAAGCCTTCATCATGCCAGAAGTCATGGGTTCGGATCACTGTCCGGTAGGTGTCCAATTGAGCCTCTGATTTTAAGGCACAAGGTGTTTGCCCGAGATGGAGCGTAACATCTCTGGATGCCCTTCGCTGCCTGACTTCCTCCACGCCTTGAGTGAAGCAGATGTGGATATTGCAAAATTACCCACACGCCGACTCAAAGGCATTGATGTGCTCACGCGTGCCTGAGACAAAGAGCGTATCGCCCTCCATCATCACCATGGGCGGTAATGGCTCTTTGAAGGTATGAGGGGTTTCCTCATTCCCATCCGGACTGTCGCGGACGAGCAACAGAATGTTGACGTGATAATGCTCCGGAAGTTTGGCGTCTTCAATGGAAATACCGCTCAGCTTTCCCCCTAAACCGACACTGGCTACCTGGTATTCTCCGACGATGGGAATGCGATCGTTCAGAAAATGGGAGCGCAGCTTTTCAGCCAGTCGATAGGCCATGTCTCTGGCCGGTAACACCACGCTGTTGGCCCCGAGTTTTTCCAATACCTTGGCGTGTCTCTCGTCCAGGGCACGGGTCACAATGTAGGGAATTTCAAGCTCCTTGAGATTCAGGGTCGCCAAAATGCTTCCCTGCATGTTCTCTCCAATGCCTACCACCACCGTATCGGCTTCCTGAACTCCGGCCTCTTTCAATGCCTCCGGATCTTCGGCATTCAACTCGACGGATTCAAGACCTGATTCGGCCAGGGCCTGAACCCGTTCAGGGTTCATATCTGCGACGATCACTTCCGTGTCAAAAGCAACCAGACGCTTTGCCAGATGGGTTCCAAAGCGCCCCGCTCCAATGATGAAGATTCTCTTGTTCTGAGCCATGACACAGTCTGGCACAAGTCCCTCTCTCAACCCAATGACAAATCTTCTCTTGGATAATTCACCTTGGAGGGTTTCAGCGGTCGAGCCAGATGAAGGGCCAGCATCAGTGGTCCCACTCTGCCAATGAACATCAATGCCATCACCACCACCTTACCTGCGGTCGTGAGGTGTGGGGTCACGTTCAAGCTCAATCCCACTGTACTGAACGCACTCACGACTTCAAAGATCAGCGAGAGCCAACGCCGGTCTACCGGCAAATGCGGGTTCGATCCCTCCGTGATCATCAGAGCCCCCACCCCGAGCACGATCATCACACCGGCCAGAAAACTGATCATCACGGCAATTTGAACGAATTTAGGTTCGATCTTTCGACCCCAGAGTTGAATCGATTCACGTCTTTGCAAAGCCGACCATGCCGTCAACAGAATCACAGCGAAAGTCACCGTCTTGATCCCGCCGGCCATCGAGCCGGGACATCCCCCGATATACATCCAGACCAGGCTTCCAAGGATGGTATCCGGATTCATCTGTCCCAAATCCACCACACTGAATCCTGCCGTACGAAGCATCACGGAATGCACCAGGGCCAGAGACACCCGTTGACCCACCGGTAGCCCTTGAAGAGTATGATTCCGTTCGAAGACCAGGATTGCTGCCGTTCCAAGCACAAGCAGCAAGAAAGTACTCCAAAGACACAAACGGGTCTGGATGGTCCACCTGGATTGGGTATGTTTCGAATGGTGTTTCCTGATGCGATTTCGCAATTGGATCAATGAGATCAAACCAATGCCACCACCAATCACCAGGAAATTAATGACCAGCAAAGCCGAACCATGATCATGCCAGACAGAAATGCCTTCAGGAAAACTGGAAAATCCCGCGTTGCAAAAAGAGCTCACGGCATGAAACAGACTATGACCCATACGCATGCCCAAACCTCCATCAGCACCATCCTGCCCGATCGAAGGCCCAAGGAGAAACAGCAAGACCGCACCCACCAGTTCAAAAATCACAATGAAAAAACAGGCATATCCAAAGACTTGTTTTGGGCGCATGGATTTCACCTTGCCGATAGTATTGTCAATCGTCTTTTCTTCGGAAAGACTCGGTCGATCTCCCCCAAACATCGTGATCAACAAGCCAGCCGTAAAAATCCCCAGGCCACCGACTTGAATCAACACCGCAACGATCCCCAACCCAAGAGGATGATAAACCTCAGCAATGTTGAAGGTGGATAAACCCGTCACACAAGTTGCGGAAACCGCTACAAACAGCGTATCCAGCAATGAAGGCGCCATTCCAGGCCCCGCCTGAAGAAATGGCATGCTCAACAACAAAGCCCCAATCAATATCACACCCCCGAATCCCACCGGCACCATCCACAATCGTGGGCCCAAAGGCGGCAACTCTTTCCTTAATTTACTCTCATTGGGTAGCATGATCCTCCATGATTCGATCCAGCGGACTCGTCGGGTGTTTCAGATCGCGACGCATCGCGTGGGTATGGATCTCGATCGTTTTCACATCCGCATGTCTCGTGAGTTCCTGAAGGGTGCGCATATTGATACCGTGCTCCAGCATATGGGTGGCAAATGAATGACGCAGCGTGTGTGTGCCGACCCGTTTCGAAATAGCGGCAAATTGAGAGGAATGCTTACCTGCTTTCTGTAATCCATTTTTCATGACATAATACCTGCGCTCTTTCCCCGATATTGAATCAATGGAACGCTTGCGAGCAGGAAAAGATACTGCCATTCGAATGCTTTCCCGGCAATGGGATACTTGCGATACAATGTGCTCACTTTATCAATCTGCCTTTGTAGCAGACAGTGAAGCTGAACCGGCGATACAGCTATGGATCCTTTCCCCCTTTTCCATCTCGAATAAATAACTGACCTTGCCCGAAGTCCACATCCTTCACACGAAGCCGTATACACTCCATCAAAGACAATCCAAAACTATACATTAATTTGCCCATCCATTGATCTAGCCTTTCCATGGCTTCCAACAGGCAAGTATATTCAGCCTCGATCAACACTGTCGCTGATCGCTTACCCTTGGTCGCTTCTTTCAACTTCATTCCGTGTGCCAGTGATTGATCCAGCACGTGACAATAAAGGGAAACCAGGGCATTGAGAGCCTGCTTTTGAGTTGAAATCACTACTTCACGACCACTCGGCAAATGCTAAAAAAACCTACAGCCAGTCGCATCGCGTTGAGTTGACGCGCCCTTGAGAATCGATCATGGTGATTCCTTGAGTCTCGCGGATAAGCCGCAGGTTGCTCAGTTCAACGTTCGCTTCAAGAAAACGCATATGCCCAACACTTTTCAGACTCTAGCCCTTGCTTTTGCGATCCTCATTTGGCCAATGTCGTCCTGGGCCGACGACTCGACCCCGTTTCCGCTCTGGAAGCCAGGGGTGCCGTTGTTAGCGGCTGAGGATTTGCCCGAACTCGGTGACGTTGATTTCCATGTCATCAAGAAATGGGATAAGAAGTCTGACGGATACACCTTCCTACACGGTATTGGACTCACCCATCATCGCGGTAAACTCTACGCATCGTTTGGTCACAACAAGGGCTCCGAGAACACGGTCACAGAGGAAGCGCAATATCGAGTCAGTGAGGATGAGGGAAAGACATGGGGCCCTCTCGAAGTGTTGGATGCTGGAGAAGAAGCGGATCTCGCTGTTAGCCACGGGGTATTCCTCTCGCACGAAGGTGCCCTTTGGGCGTTCCACGGCTCCTATCATGGCAAGATGACACGCGTTCACACGCGAGCCTACCGCCTCGATGAGAAAACAGGCAAGTGGAAGAAACACGGAGTTGTCGTGGGAGATGGCTTCTGGCCAATGAACCAACCCATGAGGATGAGCGATGGGAACTGGATCATGCCCGGGTTTGTCGCGGGGCCCTACTCGAGCAAGGGTGTCTTCCCCCCCGCAGTGGCGATCAGCCATGGCAACGACCTCACGAAGTGGGATCTCGTGACGATCCCTGTTGCAAAGACAGTCAAGCGCATGTGGGGTGAATCGGCAATCTTCGTGGACGGGAAGACAATCTACAACATCGCTCGTTACGGCGGCGGCACGATGGCACTGGTCGCGAAGAGTAAGGACTATGGTCGCAGGTGGTCCCCGTCATCACCAAGCAACCTAACGATGACGACCTCAAAGCCCGCCGCCGGCATCCTCAGTACAGGTCAGCGTTACCTCATTTGCACCACCGCAAAAGGCATCGGTGGCAAGCGAACACCGCTTACGATTGCGCTATCGAAACCGAACGAAAACTGCTTCAGTAAGGTCTTCGTCATTCGTCGATCTCGCCAAGATGAGAAACCTGGCGAATCTGCTGACAGCCTGAGCCTGTCGTATCCCATCGCCCAGGAGCACAATGGCAAGCTCTACGTAGGCTATTCGAACAACGGCGGTCGCCGCGGAAACCTGAACAGTGCGGAGCTTGCCGTCATCCCGATTGAGTCCCTAACGGCTGCCGAATAGACTCAAAGCGAACATGACGGTGGTGAAAACCGGCTACCCGCCCCGAGTCGGAATGATTGACCGAAATTTCAATCCCAGTCGTGCATTGAAGGCACGCTCCCTGTAAGTCGTGGATCATCCAGGACGTCTCTTCCCAGCGAAATGGGATAGAATCCATTAACGGTAGTTACAATGACACGTGTTATGAAAGTTAAATCAATCGTTACCTCCTTTCTCGCCGCTGTTGCGCTGAGTACGTTTTCAGGCAATGCGGATGGCCCGGACACACCATTGACCTATCGGCATTTCAACGTCGAGGAAACGGATGACCGTGTGCTCAGCATGACGCCGGTTCCCGCGTCCCCTGCACCGCGTTGGGCTCGCGATGTGTCTCAGGAAAGCTTCGATTGGAAGGCGCAATCAGGCGACAAACCGTTCTTCGCCCGGCCGATTCCATTTGTGTTGGCGCCGGTCGATGAGGGGGAACCGTTCGGGAAGCACAATCATCAACCCTCGATCACCTGGCTGCCGAACGGTGACCTGCTGGCGATCTGGTATTCCACGGGCAGAGAACAGGGGACCGAACTAACCGTCCTCGCAAGCCGGCTGCGGCCAGGGGCAGATGCGTGGGATGCGTCCAGCGAGTTCTTCAAGGCCCCGAATCGAAACATGCATGGGTCCAGCATTTTTCACGATAGGCAAGGTAATATTTACCATTTCAACGGCATGGCTCCCTACGGCGGCCAGGGCTGGGCAAAACTAGCGTTGCTGATGCGCACCAGTCTGGACAACGGCGTGACATGGACGCCGCCGCAAGCCGTTGACGCGAGACTGATTGGTCGTCACCAGGTGATCTCCGGCACGCTGCTGACCAAGGATGGAGCACTGATCCAGAACTGCGATGCGGTCCCCGGCGGAAACGGTGGAACGGCGCTGCACATCAGCCGTGATGGCGGCACAACGTGGGAGGATCCAGGCGAAGGCAAACCAAAGCCGAAGTTCACCCAAGGCGCAACAGGCGAAGGAACCATCGCTGGGATACATGCCAAGGTGATTGAGTTAAAAGATGGTCGACTGCTCGCATTCGGTCGCGGCGACTCCATCAATGGGCACATGCCGATGAGCCTTTCTACCGACCAGGGGAAAACCTGGACCTACAAGGCCTCTTCGTTTCCGCCGATCGGAGGAGGACAGCGACTTGTTTTGAGGCGCCTTCAGGAAGACGCGTTGCTGCTGGTATCCTTCACTTCCGGCAATCGCGCTAAGCCTGAGTCCGTCAACATGACCTTCACGGATCAGAGGGGCGAAGAACTCACCGGGCACGGTATGTTCGCCGCCGTCTCATTTGACGAAGGTGAAACCTGGCCCGTACGCAAACTGCTCACACCAGGCGAAGGTGATTGGAACGGCGGAGCCTGGACCCAGGAATTCACAGCCACCCCGACGCGCGCCGAACACGCCGGTTACCTAGCCGCCACGCAAACTCCAGACAACGTCATCCATCTGATCAGCAGCCGTCTGCATTATCGCTTCAATCTACCGTGGCTGAGGGAGGGCGTTTCCGACTGAGATGCGAAGCCGTCCAAGGAGGCATGACAATTCAACCATCAGCCTTGCTATCGGAGCGTTCGCTCAGACATTGTGAAAACAGACGTGACCTTGGGACAGAAAACAAATTATTTCTATCAATGAATGAGAATTAAATTTGCAGTCTGCATCACTTTGATGCTCGCCCTCTCTACGGGTGTCGCACTGAGTACGGAACCAGTGTTTGTAAGCCTGTTCGACGGTAAGAGCTTTACCGGTTGGAAGCACAGCGGCAACTGGATCATTGAAGACGGTGCCTTCTACCGCAAGGCAAGCGGCGGATCACTGACCTATACTGAGGCACTTGTCCCGGATGACTTCGAGCTGCGTTTTGAATGGAAGGTATCGAAAGGCTGCAACTCCGGCATCTATTACCGACCGAGACAATACGAATATCAAATACTCGACAACGAAAACAGTCCCTACGGCGAGAATCCTCGTCAATCTGCAGGTTCTCTTTTCTTTTGCATGGCACCTTCAAAGGACGCGACCAAGCCCTTCGGTGAATGGAACACTGGAAGGGTAAAATGCAAAGGCACGATCATCGAACACTGGGTCAACGGCGAGCGCGTTCTTTCGTTTGACTACAAGGATCCGAAATGGACTCAACAGGTTGATTTGCTGAAAATTCGTGGCGCGGATCTTGATGCTCGAGGGGGCAAACTTTGGCTTCAGGATCACGGACAAGAGGTGTGGTTTCGTAAACTCAGGTGGCGGATAATACCAGAAAGCGAAACAATAAATGTGCATCGTGATTTTATCCCCATGCCCGTAACTGGAGAGGCACTTGAGAAAGAAAATGATCGAGTGGAACGAATGCTGAAAGCCCAAAATCAAAAACCATGAAAACCCGATTGGTGTTCATATTCCTCATATCATTCTGCTTGTCTGGCTGCGACAATAGTCCGTATGTGCACACATTTGGAGAGACCTCTGCAGAGCGCGTCGCGGTAATGACTGACATTATCAAAAAGAGGACCTCTCTTCCTGGTTCGATATTGGATGCAGAGTGTATTGAGGAGCAGTATGGAGATGGTCGGTTTGGGCCATCTGATTTCGCATTCTTTGCCAAACTCGTTGTAGAGAAAGCTGACTTCGCTACATGGAAATCAAGCGCAGGAAAGAGGATTTCGAACTGGGACTATAAGTCTCCTAAAAAAGCTAACCTCTCATGGTGGTCTACAAAAGAGCAAACAGACCAGCTGGAGATGTATTCGCCCAAGCCTATGTTTGGTCGAAGCAATGGCTGGGTAGGTTTCGCCGCCGATAGCCAAACCATCTACATACTTACATTCACGATGTAGATAAGATAACCATTGAATGCACTCAATTCAGAATAGTTGCATCATCCTGAACGAGTGATTAGGCACTTTGTAATGAAAAATGCCCCACCGATTGCAGATCGATAGTGAAACGATACGGCATCACCTCGCGCAACTAATCCAACCAACGGATCCAGGATTGCCTTCCAGCTTTGGCCTTTTCATTATGGGGTTTAGTAACATGGATATGAATGAGGGCTCACGAGCTCCTTGCCACTGTTATCGGAAACACTCATGAAATGCACATTCGCTTTGTATCTCCTTCTTGCCCCATGCCCTTTTTAGTTCGGCGAGGAAATGCTCAAAAAACACTTGAAGCTTCCCCTTCCACGATTTTTGGGGCTCAAGAATGTCGACTTCTCGAGCGCATCAAGGCAAATAGCCAAAGCGGCAGATGATCTGGTGGACCGATGACAGTCACCTGCGCCGGGGCAAGCGTTGAATG
>JBDQII010000145.1:0-10752 GCA_040264395.1 Verrucomicrobiota bacterium | reverse complement strand
TTGCTGGCGTGTGCTTTATCCAATCCTCTCCTCCTGCCGTCGCCGACGATGAAAAGAAGAAGATCACTCAAGTGGAATCTTTAAAAAAGATCGTCAAACCTGACGCCGAATGGAGGAAAATCCTAACCCCTGAACAATATCGAGTCGTTCGAAGGCAAGGCACTGAAAGAGCGTTTACAGGAATTTACTGGAACAATAAAGCAAAGGGGGTATATCACTGCGTTGCCTGTGACTTGCCTCTGTTTAGTTCCGATACCAAATATAAATCAGGTACGGGCTGGCCAAGCTATTGGCAGCCCATCAAGAAGGAGTATGTTGGAGAAAAAATCGACCGTGGGTTCTTCAGTACACGAATCGAGGTTGTTTGCAATCGCTGCGACGGTCATCTAGGTCATGTCTTCAATGATGGCCCAAGGCCTACGGGCCTGCGTTACTGCATCAACTCCGCTTCACTTAAATTCAGGAAAAAAACGGAAACAAACAAAACCCCAAAAAAGGCGAAGCCCGCTCAAAAATGACCGTCGATCAGATTGCAGGAAACAAATTGCTGTAGTCATCCTCCCGCGAAGACCGGTCTGAAGCCGGCTTCCCTCAGGATCTCCGCAATTTTGTCTCGTTGCTCTCCCTGAATCTCGATATTGCCATCCTTAACGGTACCTCCGCTGCCGCATGTTTTTTGCATTTTTTTGGCCAGTGCTTCTTTTTCTGGGTTTCCAATGCCTGTAAAGTTGGTAATCACAGTAACCGTCTTTCCACCTCGATGTGCTTTATGTCGAATGATGTCCACACGGCCCCGGTTCTTGTTCGGCTTGGACCTTTTGCTTTCCGTCCTGGGTGGAATATTACTCGGAGTCGCCTCCGGTAGATCCAGGTTTTCCAAACTCCCGAAAGGATTCTGAGTCAGAGGTTCGCCCCCCACAGTGTCGATGCGTTTTTTTTTGCTCATGGTTTTTATTTACTACCAATCTGTTTCTTCGTAGTTTTTCAAAAATTTTCCCCAGATGTGATCTCCTGAATTAAACCCGCTGATGATAGGATCTACGATGCGCGCGGCTCCATCCACTATATCCAAGGGGGGGTGAAATTGATGTTCTGCTGTCTTGCGTTTTGCTATTTCAGCGGGATCTTCATCTGTTACCCAGCCAGTATCCACGCTATTCATGTGAATGCCGTCTGAATGGTAGTCAGCTGCCGAAGTACGAGTCATCATATTCAGGGCCGCCTTGGCCATATTTGTGTGAGGATGTCTTGTCGTCTTGAATCTTCGATAGAACTGTCCTTCTACGGCCGAGACATTGATGATGTGTCGATCACGCTCCTTGCCCTTCACCAGCATTGACTTGAGTCGAGCATTGATCACATACGGCGCGATGGCATTAATCAATTGAACCTCCATGAGCTCCACCGAAGAAACTTCGTCCATGAGCAAGCGCCACGAATTGCGGCTTCTGAGGTCTATTTGCTGAAGATCTTGATCAAGCTGGCCACTTGGGAATAAGTGTTCGCCTACATTAAAATCCTCCCCTGTCAGTGCTTGTTGGGATAGCCTTGCTGCCTCGGTGAGGCCGACAACGTTTTTATCGGAGGTCTTCCATAAACTTGTCTTGGAAGGAGGAACTCCAGCGTCACGAAGTTGCTGATATTCTTTCAGCAGGCCGCGAACATTTTCCGGAATTTGATGGATGGACGTGGATTCCTTTTCGAGCATGTGTCGATAAAATTCAGGCGGCCTGCGGACGGTTTGACACGCATTATTGACGATGAAATCCAACCGCTCGAAATGCTGTTCCAAATATCGACAAAACCCCTCCACGCTTGGGGTATGGCGCATATCGAGTCCAAAGACATGCAGGCGATGTTTCCAGTGCTCAAAGTCCTTCTCCTTCGAGTATCGGAGCGCGGCATCCACGGGGAATCTCGTTGTGACGATCAATGCAGAGCCAGCCCTCAGGAGTTTAATGCCTGCCTGGTAACCGATTTTGACCCGTCCCCCCGTCAGGAGTGCTACGCGATCTTTCAGGTTTGCGGACTCGGTCCGTTTGCGGAAATTAAGTTCGGCACATGTCGGGCATAATTGATCGTAGAAAGCATGCAATTCTGAGTAATCCTGTTTGCAAATATAGCAATTCTGAGGATGGGCAACGTGACTTGAGTCGGAGGAACTATGTTTTCCCGGTCGCTTTAATTCCTTGGGTGGATAAAAATCAGGGGTCGTATAAACCGTCTTCTTGCGAAGGGAACGAATGCCGCTTTTGTTCAACTGATCTTGATCCCTGGATAATTTCTCCTCCCTGCGTTTCTTGATAATTGCCTTGCTGAGTTTTCGACGCTGCCGAACATCGGGGCAAAAAATCTCCCCAGCTGCTTTGTGGAGGCGTACGCGGTAATCCTCCGGAAGTGCCATCAGCATAGAACGATCCGAGGCGATGCTTTCCAGTAAGACAACAGCCTCTTGCATTTGATCCTTCAACACAGGACCTGATGGCATTGAAGAGATTGATTCTTCTTGCTGGATTTCATGATTGCCTGCATCCATGAGAGGGTGTCACGGGTTTCCGTCAACGCGCGCCAATATCTTCTGGTTCATTATACCAACTTGGCTTTCACTCGTTTCCCGGCAATGTTAGCCCGCTTCATTTTACTCATCACTGCGTTTGCTTTTTCAGCAGCAATGGCAATGGTGGCGTGCTTTGCCTGCAGTTCCACTTTCCCAATGATACTTTCTGGCACTCCGGTTTCTCCAAGAATGGCTTCGCGTATCTGATCAGCTGTGACGCCGGCATCTTTTCCAATGTTCAAGCGCAGTTGATTTTTGGAATCTGGAGAATCATCAGATGATTTATTCTCACCCGGTAAACTGAACTTTGATGCTTTTTTATGTTTCTTGAGTTCAGGTGTTTTTTTCTCCTTAGTGTCAACTTTTTTTACTGTCTCGGGAGCTGCAACCTTTGAAGACTCTGCCACTGCTTTGGGCTTTGAAATAGTTCGCGAAGGTTTTTCCTGTGAGCTGACATTCTCTTTCGCGTCCTTTTGCGGCTTGAGATTTTTTTCAGTCTGAGTTGTGGATCGATCCGGGGTGGGTGCACTTTGCCTGCTCTGCTTGAATGGTCTGGCTTCACCTGTACGCCTTCTAGGTTCCTTGTTTTCGAATCGATCGTTCTTGAAGCGTTCCCGAGATCTTCCCCGGGAATCCTCTGAACCTCCACGATCAGATCGCCCTCGACGGTCTCTGCCTCGGCCATCTTGCTCACGTGTGGTATACCGCTCACCAAGCTCATCCCTGCGGTGTTCATTTCCAACATTGGATTCATTTGGTTGTAACAAATAAAGTAAAGATGCAGCTACATCTGTTGATGTAAACCCCTCCTCAAGAAGTCGTTCTATGAGGTGGTCTTGAGTGCGGAATTCGTTACCCTGCAGTGTTTCTCTTACTCGGTTCAGCACGTGGCTGTTTCTCGCTTCATCCACATCCTGCAGTGTTGGAATCCTTCCTCGACGAATCGACGTTCGCGTGAATCGTTCAATATTTCGTATTTTGAATACCTCGCGTCCGGAAACGAAGGAAATGGCAATGCCACTTTTGCCGGCTCGACCCGTCCGGCCTATACGGTGAACATAGTCTTCTGCATCGTAAGGTATGTCATAGTTGAAAACGACTTCCACGTTATTCACGTCTATGCCACGAGCAGCCACATCCGTGGCCACAAGAAATTCCAGGCCGGATTTTCGAAAACGGTTCATCACACGATCTCGCTGCTGCTGACTCATGTCTCCATGAAGGCGGTCGGCCTGATATCCCTGAGCCACCAGGTGTTCGACCAAGTCGTCCACCATGGCTTTGGTATTGCAGAAAATGATCCCTAGCTTCAGGTCATGTATATCAATCAAACGTGTCAGCAATTCCACTTTGAAACGGCGCTGAACTTCAAAAACGGATTGTTCCACTGTGGGAACCGTCATGGACTCTTGTTCAATCCGTACACTTTCAGGCTCATTGGCAAATCGGTCAATCAAGTTGCGAATCGGGCGTGGCATGGTGGCCGAGAAGAAGACGGTTTGTCGTTCGGATGGAAGGTCGCTCAAGACCATTTCAATATCTTCTCGAAAGCCCATGTCGAGCATGACATCAGCTTCGTCCAGAATAATGGTGTGTAATTGGTCCAATTTGAGAGAACCGCGTCTCATATGGTCCATGACTCTGCCGGGAGTTCCAATCACAATCTGTGCACCCTGACGCAATCCTGCATACTGGCGTTCATAAGATTGCCCTCCGTAAATCGGCAAGCAGATGATTCCACGTTTGTAATAAGCCAATTTATGCATTTCCTCTGATACCTGAACTGCAAGTTCACGTGTCGGGCACAGAACGAGGACTTGCACGGCTTTGAGCTTTGCTTCAGTGCGTTCAATCGCAGGGATACCAAAGGCCGCCGTCTTTCCTGAGCCTGTTTGAGACTGACCAACAACGTCCCTGCCATTCAATAGACATGGGATGGCAGCAGCCTGGATAGGTGAGGCTTGTTCGAATCCAAGCTTTTTGATGGCTTTTTCGAGTTCAGGAGAAAGATCTAGTTCAGAAAATAGAGTTGGTTTCATTCAAAACCCCGACCATATCCCGAAGATGCCTAAAGCTCCTAACGGAAAATTTCATTTTCTTATTGTTTTAACAGCTTAGTGGTTATCCATTGTCGATTCAAAAACATTGCCGATTCGTGTAATGTTCATGCAATAGAAAAGGAAAGTTCCGTTCCAGAGGAAACATTCCAACTCAAAACAACTTCAGATCCATTCCGGAATACCGCATGCATCATGCTCCTACTGGATGTGATGATTAGCGCGTTTATCCAGTGCACGTTTGGTTCAGCATCAGCTCCTATCCACTCCTCATGAACCAAATACGCTCAAAAACATTGCCGCCTTGCTCGACCTTGCACGAATCTTGCTCTAAAAAAATTATTATCACTGTGAAATATCGAATCTTAATAGGAGCATTTTTTGGACTGATTGCCGCGTTCTCATTCCGTGGCCATGCTGGCACCTTGATTGCCAAGGAAAGTCAATGGCATGCATGGCCTGGTAATCAGGCCCCATCTGCCGAAACATTGAAGTGGGTTGAGTTTGATTTTAACGACAATGAATGGTCCAAGGGACGCGCGCCTTTTCGATATGGCGATGGAGCAGGCGGCACTGAAATCAAAGGCATGCGCAATACTTATTCCACTTATTTCCTCCGCCGACATTTCGCTGTGGATTCCGTTTCGTTGGTCGAGGGCTTGGAATTAAATGTCGATTATGACGATGGATTTGTTGTCTGGTTGAACGGTAATGAGGTGCTGCGGGTGAATGCACCTGATGCACTCGCTTTGAATGGATTTGCCTCTCAGGGGCATGAGTCTGGTAGTTTTGAAGTTTTTTCCTTGAATAGGGGAATTGCACATTTGCGTGACGGCGACAATGTCATCGCTGTTCAGGGTTTCAATGTCAATTTATCGAGCAGCGATTTTGTGCTGCACCCGGAATTAAATTTTATTGGGCTCGACACACAGGCTCCCTCGGTCATTGCTGTCGAGCCTGCACCGGGGTTGGTTGGTGTATTTAGGCAAGTCCGTGTGACTTTTTCAGAGCCAGTGGTGGGGGTCGAGGCCTCAGATCTCACATTGAACGGAAAAGCAGCTTCGAGTTTGACTGGGAGTGGAGATGCTTACCTGTTCACCTTTACGAACACTGAACCAGGTGAGCTTACCCTGCGTTGGGAGCAGGATGCGGGTATCGTGGACCTTGCTGCTACCCCTAATGAGTTTGATTGGCAAAACCCCTCAGAAATACGCTCCTATCAATTGATGGATCAGGATGCACCTTTTGTGAGCCGTATATTACCCCTGCCCGGGCAACAATTGAGCGGGTTTACCGAAGTCGAAATTCTGTTTTCTGAAACAGTAAAAGGTCTGGATGCTTCGGATTTATTGGCGGATGGTGAGCCTGCGCTTTCGCTTTCAGGCGCAGGCGCAGGACCTTATATCTTTTCTTTCCCCAGAGTGAGTGAGGGTTCACCCCAACTGGAATGGCGTCTTGATCATGGGATTGAAGACTTTGCAAGTGAGCCTAACCCACTGCAAACAAATGCATGGGAATATACCATCGACCCTCAAACCAATTATGGTGGTGTCATCATTTCGGAAATATTAGCCGCGAACCAGAGTGGCATAATGGATGATGATAGAGCGCGTGTTGATTGGATTGAACTCCACAACACCAACGACTTCGATGTGGACCTCTCAGGGTGGGCTCTCTCTGATGATATCGATGATCCCGGGAAATGGATGTTTGGGGAATTTATTCTTGCACCAAATGAATACAAGCTTGTCTATGCATCCGCAAAAGGACGATCGAACCATCGACCAGGTCGTTCACCGCACACGAATTTCAAGTTAAGTAGTGCAGGTGAATTCATTGGGCTGTACAGTCCTGAACTACCGCGTCTTCTAGTCAGTGATTTAGGTAATCGTTTCCCCGAACAACGCAACGATCATTCGTATGGTCGGCGCTCGGATGGACAGTTCGGGTATTTTTCGTCGCCTTCACCCGGAAGCGCAAACAGCAATGAAACGCTATCTGAAATACTGCCACCTGCTTCTTTCAGTGCCAGGCGTGGTTTCTATGACAAACCCTTTAACCTGGTCATCTCTCCTTCCATAGAGGGAACTTCGGTGCGCTACACATTGGATAAGTCAGAGCCGACGCTGATCAATGGATTTAAATACGATCAACCTATTAGCTTGAGTCGTTCCACCATCGTGAGAGCGGCAGTTTTCAAAGAAGGTTACTTACCTTCAGAAACGGTCACTCACTCCTATTTGTTTCGGTTGAGCGCTGCCAGGCGGTCTTTACCTGTTCTATCGTTAGTGACGGATAAGGATCACCTGTGGGGGGCTCAAGGTATCATGGAAACAAGTCCTCGAAACACTTCCAAGCGGGGTCGATCCTGGGAACGCCCCGTATCGGTGGAATATTTTCTTCCTGATGGTTCAACCGGATTTCAAATTGATTGCGGGCTCCGTATCCAAGGAGGGGATTATGTAAGAGGGAGGTATAACCCCAACGGGGGATTACCATTCAGTAAATATTCATATCGCCTTTATTTCAGGGGAGATTACGGTGAGTCTGCACTCCGGTATCCATTCATACCACGCTCTCCGGAGGATGAATACAAACAGATTGTTTTGCGCGCAGGAATGAATGATCATTCCGACCCTTTCATAGTGGACGAACTTGTACGTCGATTATCTGCAGACATGGGGCAAGTTTCCAGCCAGGGAACATTGGTAAACCTTTATGTAAATGGTGTATACAAAGGATACTACAATCCAACGGAAAGGATTGATGAAGACTTCCTGGACACATGGCAGGGAGGTAATGGTGATTACGATATCATTGCTCAATTTGGGGAAGTTAGAGCGGGTGATTTGGTCAAGTGGAACCAACTCAAGCAGACCTTGCGTCGAGATCTTTCCGTGGCAGCCAATTATGAGCAGGCAAGGCAACTGCTCAACATCGATAGTTTCATCGACTATTTAATCCTCAATATTTACGCCGGAACGCGTGATTGGCCGCATAACAACTGGCGCGCTGCAAGGGAAAGAGTCGACGGTGCCAAATGGCGTTTTTATGCATGGGATGCAGAGTGGTCTTTTTTCAATCAAGGAGGTTCAGTCCGGCATAATACGTTGACGAGTGAATTGGCAGTGAATCAGGATATCGCTCGTTTTTATCAATCACTGTCGAACAATACTGAGTTCCGAACGCGATTTGCTGATCGAGTATATCAACACTTCTTCAACAATGGCGCGCTCACTGATGCAAACATCCTGAGCCGTTTTCAGGAGTTAAGAGGGGATATGTCCGGCATGCGCAATATCAACAATTCCATAGCCAGATCATGGATACCTCAACGGCGCCAGAATGTGCTTTCACATCTGGCAGCGGAAGGCCTTTTTCTTGAGTCCAATGTGCCACGTTTCTCAGAACCGGCGGGAAGTATGCGTGCCAATTCTTTGAGCTTGGACAGCGAGCAGGGCGACATTTACTACACGCTTGATGGCACGGATCCGCTTCTGCCAAGCATCACCTCCTCGACTCGAACAGAGCTGATTTCCAATCGCACGATTAAGTTTGCCCACGTTCCGACAGATGGCAGTCTGGGAACAAAATGGCGCGCCGAGGATCCTGATATTGATACCGCTGACTGGGTGCGCGGACGTGGAGGCATCGGCTATGATGAAAACCAGACCTATGAGACTCATATTGGCATTGATGTGAACGCATCCATGAATGACAAAAACACCACCGCATACATTGTCATTCCATTCAATGTTCGATCCAATGATCTAGATGGCCGGAATCTCATGAATCTTCGGGTGAAGTATGACGATGGATTTGCAGCCTACCTCAACGGGAAACCTATTGCTGCTGCCAATGCACCATCTCGTCTGCAATGGAATACATCAGCGAACGGCGATCATCCTGATGCCTCAGCTGTCATTTTCCAGTCTTTCAACGTGAGCGATCACATGCAGTTTTTGAAAGAAGGAGGCAACACACTGGCTATTCACGGACTCAACGCACAATTATCCAGTTCTGATTTTCTTTTTGACGTTTTGCTTGAAGTAGGAGTCGAACAGCCTGGGAGGGTAGCTGATTCCGCGGTTTTGTATGAAGGCCCCATTCCGATTAAGTCAGTAACCCAAATAAAGGCAAGAGCACTGATCAACGGTAGGTGGAGTGCCATGAGTTCGGGGGATTTCTATCCAGGTGGGTTGACTCCGGAACTGAAATTGACTGAGATAATGTATCATCCCCCGGGAGGCGACGCTTTTGAGTTTGTTGAATTGACCAATTTCAGTCCCGTTTCGGTCAATCTCTCGCGTTACTCTTTTCGAGGTATTTCCTTCTTGTTTGCTCCTGAATCCTATCTGGAATCAGGTGGAGTCATCCTTTTGGCATCGGACAAAAATCCAGCCGCTTTTCAGTCGAGATATCCTTCGGTGAGTATTTGGGGCTATTTTGCAGGTAGTCTTTCAAATGGAGGCGAATCACTCATTCTGGAAGACGAACAGGGGAAATATGTCACAGGCGTGCGATATGGCGATGAAGGTGCTTGGCCGATATCAGCTGATGGTGGGGGAAATAGTCTGGAGTTCAGGATAGCAGCTGGAAGTAATTCAAACCCTGCTGATTGGTGCCGAAGTTTATCTGCCGGTGGAAGTCCCGGGAGGTTTGTTGAAAACGAATCTCAAGGCGACTTGGTGATCAGTGAAATCGTTGCAGCCAACCGAACGATCAAGCAACCGAGTGGTTTATTACCCGATTGGATTGAACTGGAGAATCGTAGTGATCGCAGATTGAATCTGGGCGGATATCGTCTTCGAGATGAATCTGGCCGATCCGGTTTTGTGTTCCCCAAGGGCAGTTTCATTGAACCTGCAGAGCGTTTGGTGTTATGGCAAACGGTAAGTGGCTCTGATCCAGAGGGGTTTCCCTTTGGATTGGACCGGGAAGGTGATTCAGTTTTTCTACTAGACCCGCAGGGGAATCAAGTAGATGCCGTGACCTTTGGTCATCAGTTGTTTGATTATTCACTTAATCGAGATGATCACGGCGAATGGTTTTTAGGGGAACCAAGCCCTGCTCAAAAAAATCGACCAACCGCAACGGCATCGTTGGTCGATTCCCTGCGTATCAATGAGTTTATGGCAAACCCTTTAGCTGGTGAGCAAGATTGGTTGGAAGTTGTGAATCTCAATGATGCATTGCCTGTTGATTTAAGTGGTTTGCATTTTGCACTTGATGGGTATGCGGTGGGCTTATCCTCTCAAAGTTTTCTTGAAGCAGGTGGGCATCGAGCTTTTTATTCGGTCAACATACCTCGGCGTGGATCACTGAGATTCAAAATCCCATCGGCGGGGGCGGAACTTGGATTATTAGATTCGCAAGGGAATCTTCTGGATAAACTATCCTTTGGTTTACAGATCGAAGGCACATCTTCGGGACGCCTGCCCGATGGGGTTGGTGAATTCCAACAGTTTTCTGAGCAGGCAACTCCAGGGCAAAAAAATGTCATTCAGGAAAGTTCGTCAATCGTGATCAACGAAATCATGGCAAGGAATCAAACTGTCATTTATCCAGGCATGGCTGGGACCCCAGATTGGATAGAGTTGTTCAACAAGACGGATGGTCTCATCGATTTGAGCGGTATGAGCTTGAGGTTGGATGGGACCGATGAATGGGTTTTACCCGACGGGATTTATTTGGAAGGTCATGATCATTTCGTTGTATGGTTTGATGGTGATGACCTTATTCGTCGTGGTGAATTTTCGGGAATTGTGGTTGATCGTTCACTACCTCCTTCCGGGGCCAGTATTGAACTTTTGACTGCCGAGGGAAGACAGCTTGATCAATTGAGATTTGGTATTCAATTGATGGATCATTCGATTGGCAGGAAAGGGGATCAATGGCAGCTGCTCGCTCAAGGAACGCCCGGAGCTGCCAATGCGAGTGCCGTGGATCTTGGATTGGTCAATGACTTGCGCATTAATGAATGGAGTGGTGGCGGAGATGGAGATGATTGGCTTGAGCTTTACCATGCCGGTACTCAGGCACTCGATCTCAGTGGAATCTATCTGACAGATGACCCTTCTTTAATCGGTAAGACGAAACACCCGATAGCTAACTTAAGTTTCATCGGTCCAAAATCCT
>JBDQII010000144.1:0-10767 GCA_040264395.1 Verrucomicrobiota bacterium | reverse complement strand
TCTGGCCGCATTTTGTCCGGTCATGATGGAAATTCTTGTAGGTGAGCAAACGCTCATTGCATAGAATTGATTGAAGCGAATCCCACGCTCAGCCAGACGCTCCATCGAAGGTGTCCTGTAAAAATCATTGAGTGGATACCTCTTGGCGTTTCCGTTTGTATCTGTAAGGAAAGGAAGTGAAGTATCCATGACTCCCATGTCATCGACGAGGAAGATCAATATGTTTGGAAGAGAAGTTGCTGAGAATAAAGTGATGTTGCCCATGCATTGTGCGATCAGAGTTATCACAAAAAGCCAGACATGTGTGCGTTGAATGGTGGACTGGATCATTCTCAAATCATTGCCATTTGGCCTCCAACAGGCAAGTGCTGAATTCAATCGGTATACCACGGGATAATCAGTCTGGCACGACCTGTTGCAGAGTAGCTGCCTTGGATGGATTGTGTTGATTCAAATATTGAATGCACCCAGCCAAATCCTTAACTTGGTTCCTACGTCTCTAAATAAAGCAGTTCGAGAAGGTTGGTAATCACATGGATCGTGATCAAGCAGGCACGCCCAAAGCCAGATCAGCACAAGCCATTTTGGTGGTGTTTGTCCTTTCCTTGATTGTATATGGGTTCCTCCAACCGAACTCCAGCTCTCCAGACCTCGATTCGAATGAGCGGAATATCATTAATCCATCGACACGCGACCACGTAAAAAAAATTCAGAACGAGGAACGCCGTCAAACCGAGACTCTGTGGGCCACTGAATACATGGCTCAGCATCTTGGGCGATCCTTGGAGCGTTGGTGGGATCGCATCAATGCCTCTTCCCCAAAACTCCAGGCACTGGCTGATATTGGAAAAACTACCACGGTATTGATGAACCACTGGAAGCTTCATGAAACAATACCTCATTTGAATATTGAACAATTCACAAGCACGGGAAACATCCTGCCCTATGATTCGGCGGCTTGGAAGTCTTTCATCGCAAGTTCAATGAAAGATGGATGGACGCTGGATCATATCGAGTTCAGGCACATTAAATTCATTCCATACAGCCAAGGTATTCCCCGCACCAGCGAATTTTACTTCAGGGCGGGCATTTCAAATACGAACACTCAACACAGATGTCTCCTGACAGGTCCCTTGAAAGTCCAATGGAAAACCACGGACCTGCCGCAAGGTGATATCAACCAGATTGAACAAATTGACGTGAGCTTACTGGAACTAGTTTCGGCGCGGAGAGGTCAACCCTTTAAACTCATTCATGAAGAAACGATCAAGCCTCCTGAAAATGCGGAGTCCATCGATCCTTTACTCGTGCATGATATCGACGGAGATGGTACCTCCGAGATCATTTTAGCCAACAAAAACAAATTGCTTCGCTATCATCCTGAAGGCTATTTCTCTTCATCTCCTTTTTGCACCTTTCATCCCGGCCTGATATCAACAGCCGTGCTTGCAGATTTGAATGGAGATGGTGTCACTGATTTCATATGTCATAAGCAAGAAGGTCTGGTTGTCATCCCCGGAGCGCCGAATGGCCTCTTTGATCAATATGAAATCATGCTTCGCCCTGCTGATAGTCGCACCGTTTATCCGATGGTTTTGAGTGTTGGAGATATGGACAGAGATGGCGATTCCGATATCTTTCTAGGCCAATACCGTGTTCCATACGAGGGAGGTGCATTACCCACACCCTTCTACGACGCCGATGACGGGCATCCGTTTTTCTTGTTGAGGAATATAGGTAACTGGGAATTCGAGGATGTGACTGAGTCTGCACTGCCGAATGCCCATCGACACCGAAGGGTTTATAGTGCTTCACTAGCCGACCTGGACGGAATCAACGGTCTGGATCTCATCGTCATCAGTGATTTCGCCGGGGCGGATCTGTATCTCAATGATGGAACCGGAAATTTCAAAGTCGCCACCCATCGATTCGGAGACTCTCATGGTTTCGGGATGGCTCATACGTTTTCGGATTTCAATGTCGATGGCAAACTCGACCTATTGATGATAGGGATGACTTCTCCTACGGTTGATCGGTTGGAATTTTTAAATCTACGGCGATCAGGTTTGACTGAGGATCATTCACTAAGGCGACGGGTTGCAATCGGTAATCGCCTCTTTTCGTCCACTCAGGGCATGGGCTTCGAACAAAACGAACTGAGCCTCTCCATAGGGCGCGCTGGTTGGGCATGGGGATGTTCATCGGCAGACTTTGACAACAATGGTTATCCTGATGTCATCATCGGCAATGGACTTGAAACAAGGCAATTCGTGCAAGACTACGAGTCGGAATATTGGCTGCACGACGCATTCATTGCCGATTCGGAGCCAGATCCAGCTGCCTACCTTTATTTCAAGGAGAAATTCGCTCAAACCCGTGGCAAAGGTCAATCCTATGGTGGATACGAGAGCAATCGCCTGTTCTTGAATGCAGAGGGTAAATCATTTGTAGACGTCGGGCACTTGTGGGGATTGGGGCTTCAACGCGACACACGCAACGTGGTGACAGATGATTTCAATGGGGATGGGCTGGTCGACTGCCTGTTCACACACTACGAAGCATGGCCCGATGAGAGTCAAGTGTTGCGCATCTACCAGAACGAACTGCAATCGACATCGAATTGGATCGGTTTTCGGTTAGCAAGCGAACCGAATCAAGCTTCTCCCGTAGGTGTTACGATTGAGATTGAAACGGAAAACCTCAGGCAGGTGAAGACGATCGTAACAGGAGACTCATACAGATCTCAACACGCTCAATCCGTTCACTTTGGCATGGGAAGTGACTCATTGATCCTGTCTGCCACAGTAACATGGCCGGATGGGAGACAAATCAGCCTCAAAAACCCCCGGATTAAAAGATACCATTTAATTTCCAGCCGTTTTCAATCCTTGCTCAACGATAAGGAATAAGCTGGATGCGTTCAGCATACCAGGCGATGTCTTTCTTCCCTGCGGCATCAAAAGGTTTGGCTGCACCATAACTGTAATTGACAGGATAGATCGATGAGTTGCTCAGCCACTTGTGCACCTCGGCATGACCATCCGCAAATGAAAACCCAGCTGCACCATTGTGGTAAGAAGCAGGTCGATCCTGCCAGTTATTGACATTGGGGTCCGTCACAAAAAAGGCGTCGTTGATGGAGTCGGGATGTTCATCAAGGGTCAGGTAAGTCATGCTTGGCTGAACCACGTCGGATGTTTTGATGAATTGACGATAGCGTCCTCCGAAAGCCCAGCTTTTACCGCGTGCCGTATTGTCTGCAGGATCATTATTCGATCTGCCAAACAAAGCATTCATGGAGTTGCTGCGAACTCGCTGTGTGTAACCTGCCTTACGCTGCTGCTGGCTTAAAAAATGATCGGCGGGGCATTTGTAAATACCAACGGCTCCGTCCGTGTATTGGCCAAGTACGCCATTTTTGATCCAAGCGATATTTGTAATGCTACGTGTCGCGACAGAATTACCGGTTCCCCAGGACATGATGTTGTTGACCCAATTATTGAACTTACCTGAAGTGATGGCGTCCCGCGTTCCGGGGATGGTAAAGTTATTTGCACATCGATCGTCGTAATCCACAGCATACATGGTCCACCCAAGCACAAGCTGTTTGTTATTGCTGAGGCAGGAAATGCCTTGAGCCTTCGTTTTAGCCTTCGACAATGCAGGTAAAAGCATGCCAGCAAGAATCGCTATGATCGCAATGACGACAAGGAGCTCAATCAGTGTGAAGCCGCGTTTTGTTGCATGAAGTTTACTTGGTATCATGAAATTTATAATCGGATGAATAACTGAACTGGTCAAGTCTGAATCTGGAACAGCAAGGGATAGAAAAGCCCCGCCCGAACAATCGAATGACAACTGGATCACCTGCAGGCAGGGCCCTCTTCTTTCCTGTATTCAAAGACCGTGCTTGAAAAGAAAGTCATATGGTTGGATTCTTACCGGAGGTTCATCCACCAGTGACTGGAATTAAAAAGAGACAATGTTAACAATTTTCTAGACCCTATGAATCCATACCTAAAACGAATCACGAAAGTAATTCCATTTTTTTGCCTTGCGCATGCTTTTTTAAATCTTTCCCAGTTATCCGCCGATTCCGGGGTTGAAGAACCTGCTCTCCCCACATTCAAGGAGGGAGAAGCTCAAATCGTGGATCGATTCAATGATTCGGATATGTGGATCCGACATGATCTTTGGGTGGAAACCGAATTCGATTCCGATGATGACGGGAAATTCGACCGTATGCACGTCGACGTAACGCGTCCTCGACAAACAGACACAGAGGGATTGAAGCTACCCGTGGTTTATGTCACTAGCCCTTATTTTGCCGGCACGGGCCCCAGTGGAGTTGAATACTTCTGGGATCCAAGGCATGAAGTCGGAACGAGGCCACCTGAACGTAAAAAATCGCCAGCTGTCAAACGCCGAGGAGAACGTCCCATCATTTCGAAAAGTCACGTCAAAACCTGGGTGCCACGTGGTTATGTAGTTGTTCATTCCTCCTCACCCGGAACAGGTCTTTCTCAAGGTTGTCCCACCGTCGGGGGAGACAACGAATCACTGGCTCCCAAAGCGGTGGTTCAATGGCTTACGGGGAAAGCAAAAGGCTTCACAAGTGCAGGGGGCAATGAAAAGGTTGAGGCCTACTGGTCTACAGGCAAAATAGGCATGACCGGCACATCCTATAACGGTACTCTGCCACTCGCCGCTGCAACCACAGGTGTGGAAGGTCTGGAAGCGATCATCCCCATCGCGCCGAACACGTCCTACTATCACTACTACCGTTCCAATGGATTAATCAGACATCCGGGAGGATACGTCGGTGAGGATATTGATTGTTTGTACGATTTTATCCACAGCGGAAATCCTGATACCGATGCGCATTGTGATTGTGAAGTGCGTGACAAGGTCATGGCGGATGGATTTGATCGAGTCAGCGGCGATTACAATGAATTCTGGGCAGGAAGAGATTATTTGAATGAGCTAGCCCCCCTGAAGGCCGCCACCCTGATGGCGCATGCGTTCAATGACTGGAACGTCATGCCTGAACACAGCGTCAGAATATATCAGGCTCTCAAAGAAAAAGGTATCCCCGTTCAAGCCTTCTTTCACCAAGGTGGACATGGAGGCCCCCCACCCCTGAAACAAATGAATCGTTGGTTCACACGCTACCTGCATGGCATTCAAAACGATGTTGAAAACGAACCCAAGGCCTGGATCGTAAGAGAAGGAGATGAGCGTGAAAAACCAACTTCCTACTATGATTACCCCAACCCCGGTGCCAAGCCGATTGTTCTGCACTTGACACCAGGAGCTCCCGAAAGCGGTAATCTCGTTCTCGGAAAAAAGGAAGACCAGGGCACAGAGACACTGGTAGATAATTTTTCATTTACCGGCGAAACACTAGCTCAGGCGGAATGGACGAACCATCGTCTCCTCTACATCACCGAGCCATTGAAGCAAGCGGTTCACTTATCCGGAACGCCTTCCATAACCATTCGACTCTCCAGCAGCAAACCTGCGGCCAATCTTTCCGTCTGGATGGTATCCCTTCCATGGAATGATAAAAAAAATGCCAGGATCACCGATAACATCATCACGCGTGGCTGGGCGGACCCACAAAATCACAGTTCCATCTGGGAAAGTGCACCTCTCGTGCCCGGGAATTTCTATGACTTGACGTTTGATCTACAACCTGACGATCAGGTAATTCCCAAAGACCAGCAAATCGCCCTCATGATTTTTGCCAGTGATCGTAATTTTACGGTGAGACCCGATCCCGGTACCGAGCTTACGATCGATCTCGATGAAACCTCTCTATCCATTCCCATTGTCGGTGGAGAAGACGCCTGGAAGTCCGCTTTCTGCGAATAAGCCACATTTTCAATCACCCATTTATTCACTGCTAAAATTTCAGTGCCTGAGGGAGCAAGGTCAGGCCGGTGCTGCACTCTCCCATGAATGGGTGCTTTCTAGTCGCTCTGCTCTTCCATGCATTATCACATTCAGGATTGCGTTTAGCAGACACGGGGTAAAATCTCGCATGAATTCCAACGCATAAGGGGAATGGATGGTTTAAACTTCAGAAGAAACATAGAGCATTTCAGCGGCAGTGAGTGCAAAAACAGTTGCACACCTGCGTGATCGGTTCATTAAGCCAGCAGAAAAATCAGGAGTCTTTTAGAGCCTTGAGCGAAGTGGCCGTTACTAAAAGGCAAAGCATCCTTCATTCGCCATTGACCATTGGATCTTTGTGGTTTGTGATGGATGGATGAAACTACCTATTTATCAGTTCATCCATGTGGCTTCGATGGTGGCGTTAACGGCCTTTACTTTCATGGCTTTTGCCAATCCTGACCCCAAAGGAAGGAAGCGTACCATGATGATTACAGGCATCTTAAGCACGCTGATGTTTATTGCAGGTTTTGGATTGATTTCTGTTTTGAAAACAAGTTTTCCGGCCTGGATCTGGATCAAACTTGTTTGCTGGTTGGGTTTGAGTGGAATGGCCGGTATGGTGTATCGCAAACCAGAATCCGCCAAAAAATTCAAAATAATAACTCTGGCATTGATAGTAGTAGCGATCTTTACGGTTTATTTCCGTAACCATTTTTAGTGGATTCCGATCGAACGAAAACGTTTAAGGATCACTTTCCTTAAACGTTTTTTCATCCACCACTCAAGTGGCAGAAAAAGGATTTTTAGAGCAAAAACGGCCGCCTGCGATGGCGACCGTTTTTTTTTAATTCCTACTGATTGACAGATGCCTTACTGGAACATGGCATTGGAATCATCCCCTCCACTGAGCACGTAGGCCAACAGATCCAGGATTTCTTCCTTTGTCAGCATGGACAGAAGGCCGGGAGGCATGGGAGACACATCTGAGATCTCGATACTCTCCACCTTGTTGCGTGCGACATTGACCCGTTGATTGGGGTTGGTGAGGTCGGTGTTTAAAGTCACATTGTTCCCATTGAGGTTTACCACGACTCCAGTAATGGTATCACCATCCTTCAAAGTCACGATAATCGGAGCAAATTGATCACTGATGACCTTGCTTGGATGAATGATTTGATCGAGCAAGTCATGCGCGCTGTATTGACCACGTGCTCCGGTCAAATCAGGGCCTGTCATACCTCCAGCATTGCCAAAGCGATGACATGCGAAACAAGCTGAACCCGAGAACATCTTTTTCCCGTTCTCAAAATTACGGTTTTTCATGTCAGTGCGCGTGGCATCGCCCAGGTCATCCATAGTCCAGTCAGTCATGCTGCGGCCAGCGAACATGGTCCCAAGATTTTCGATGACGGACATTGTTTCGGGCTCTTGAGCAATGAGATCCGCATGCAAGGCCATCTCGGCGTCTGTAAAAGTTGCCAGACTGTCATTGCGGATAAATTCAATGAATTTAGTAAAGCTGGCGCCACCTTGATAATTGGCAGCCTTGAGGAACCACTGAAGCTGCTGTTTCCTGAGTTCCGGCGTCCATCCTGCTTTGAGGAAGCGCAAGCTACGCGCGTATTGCATTTGAGGTTCCTGACTTTCCGCTGATGCAATCAATGCCATCCCCTTGGTTGCTGTGCTCGGAGCTTGCAGAAAAGCCATGGTTTCACATAGAAGCCAGTTCAATTCAAAGGTATCCGCAGGAAATGAGGGATCCAATTTACCAACAATGGCACGGACCTTTTCTGGTGATGGTTTGCCAAAGCGAACAAAGACAATTTCCAGCAGGCGCACATACCCTAGTTGATCATCGTGAGAAAGCGCTGCGAAATCGAGTTCTAGCAACGAATCTAAAATTTGATCCCGCAGAGCGGCGTTGACGGAATGCCCGGCTTCAGGGCGATGACTAGGAGCAACACCCTTGAGGCGGGCCAATGCCAATAAGGCAGGTATACGGCGATCAGGCATGGGTTCGTTGAGTGCCTTGGATTCCCATTGAGCGGTTGGTTGATGTTCAAGGACCACGCGGGCAGCATTACGTATATAGCGATCCTTGTGATTCAAATGAGGCCAGGCTGCGCTCACGGCTTCCATGTGCGCATGTCCGTGAAATTTTTCTAGACGATGCCGAAGCTTCCGCATGGGGGTTACCTTTGGCGTCATGTCAACGGGGTTTGTTGGTTCATCCCCGACGTATGTGACGCGATATAAACCAGATTGAACCCTTCGTCCACCTATCGCAAAATACATCGCTTGATCTTGTGGATGAACGATCAAATCGGTGACAGGTAATGGAGCACTGGTAACGAACTCCTCTTTCGTCCCTTTATAGCTGGATCCATCTTCTTCGAGATGGACGGCATAGATCTTACCCCAGCTCCAATCCAGAATGTAAAATGCATTTTGATATCTGGCTGGGAATTTGGCGCCATAACCGAATCTTGTTCCCGTGGGGGAACCAGGCCCTATGTTGAGAGTGGCTGGCACGGTGTCAGGGTAAAATTCAGGATACTTCCCTGCCCCGTTTCTCCACCCGTATTCCGCACCACTGAGGACATGGTTCACTCTTGTGGGGCGATACCATGGTGTATTGAAATCATACTCCATGTCTGCATCATAAGTGAAGAGCTCACCATCTTTATTCAATCCCCCACCATATATGTTCCGGAATCCCGAAGCATACATTTCAAATTCGCTACCGTCTCGCGATACACGGTAGACAATACCTCCAGGTGCCAATACGTGTCTGTTATGTCCACGACCATCCGGCATACGGGGCAGAAGGTGATCATCTCCCCATAGCTTGGCGACTTGAGAAGAGCCGGACGATCCTTCATTGTTTCCACCGGAAATCACCGCATTGTTTCCCGTGATCAAATAAAAATACTTGCCATCAGCCGTCGGGACAACCGCATGTACCCCGTGATCACCGCGCGAATTAAAAGCGCGAAGCAATTCGACTTTATCAAGGATGCCATCTCCATTGGAATCGCTCAATCGGTAAAACCCACTCTGAATTTTCCGCTCATAATCATTCACTCCGGCGTAAAGAGCACCATCGACATAGACCATTCCATTGATGGCTCGGATATCGACAGGGACCTTTTTTATATCCGACGGAGTCAGTGTCTCTCCTGGAGCTGGAGGTGTAAACTGATAGAGACTGCCATACTGATCGGCGGCGTACATACTGCCATTTGGATCAGAAGCCAGAGCCACCCACGAACCGTGCTGTTGACTCGGCACTGAATAAAGCAATTCCGTTTTAAACCCCTTGGCTGTCTTGATAAGCTCTACGGGAGTGGCTGCATTTTCATCAAAAGCTAATCCCTTCTCAGCGGCCAGGGCATTCCACATGCTTCCAATGATCATACCTGCTGACAAGGCCAGCATCCATTGTCGGATGATTCTCATCCGTGGTTGGCATTTTCCTTGTTGAGTCTTTTGCATTTCTTTCATAAAGGTTTGTTACTTATCCTACTTACAATCTTTCTCAATGAGGCCTGCGACTGACAACAGGCCATGATCATTCAAAAAACATGGTAAAATTCATCCTGTTTACTTGATTTTAATGAATGATAGAATTGAGTCAATTATGAGGTTCCTGAACAGTTTCGGTCAAGAAAACCTCGATACTTTAGGTAAGCCCCATTGATACTTCCATCACGAGCAAGAGAGCAGTGTTTTTATTTGAAAGTTTGTTGAATTGCATTCCATGGATGCACGTTGCAGCATGCATGATGGTCACCTGGATAAGATTGCTTCGTTTGGCAAAGGATTCCCTTTGCTGTATTCTGATCTTAACTCAGATTTCAGGAGCGTTGGAAACATGTGCAGCTCAGTCCGGAACTTTGACTTTTGAGTCTTCACAAGAAGTTACAGGTAAGATCAGTGGTTACCGGGGCATCTGGTTTGATCTGGGACAGAGGTCGGCTTACGGCTCAAAGTATTCAGGAGGTCTGGGAACATATACCGCCAAACATTGCCCAACGGCCATTTATTCCAAACAAACCCATAAAACGTTCTTTGTGTATGGAGGTACCACCCGACAAGAAGAAAGAAGACTGCTGGCAATGGTTGGTTTTTTCGATCATTCCACCGGTATGGTTTGTCAACCTAGTGTTGTGCACGACAAGCAGAAGGTCAACGACCCCCACGATAACCCTTCACTGAGCATCGATGGCGAGGGTTACTTGTGGGTATTCATTAGCGGACGTGCAAGGCATCGTCCTGGTTTTAAATATCGCAGCGCGGAGCCTTATAAAATCGATGCGTTTGAGCAAATCAGTGAAGAAGAGTTCACCTACCCCCAGCCCTGGTGGATACCCGGGCAAGGTGTCCTTCACTTGTTCACTAAATATACCCAAGGCAGAGAACTGTATTGGAACAGGAGTCAATACGGAATGGACTGGACAAGCGAACAGAAACTCGCAGGCATGGGGGGCCATTATCAAATCAGCCGATGTATCGGCTCAAGGGTCATCACAGCTTTCAATTACCACCCAAAAGGTGATGTTGATAAAAGAACCAATTTATATTTTCTGGAGACCTCTAACCAGGGAGAAAGCTGGCAGACGGTCGATCAAAGAAAAGTCATACCTCCGTTGACTCAAACAGATCACATGGCTCTTGTGAAGGATTACGAGGCTGATTCCCGACTGGTTTACCTCAAGGACATTACTGTGGATGGAAAAGGGAACCCGGTCATCCTTTACATCACGAGCGACCATCATGAGCCCGGACCTCATCCGCGGTACCGAGAGTGGACTATTGCGCAATGGGACGGCCACGAATGGAATTTAAGTAAAATTACGCAAGCATGGC
>JBDQII010000143.1:0-10771 GCA_040264395.1 Verrucomicrobiota bacterium | reverse complement strand
TACGAAACTCCCTGGGCAAGTGAACTTTTCCTGGCGCAACTCCTGATGCCAGCAGGCTCTGCAAGTTTGTCGCGTCAGATTTCTCAGAACGAATACACGGCACTTTTCGATCAGCAGCCGTTCCATCTGATCAACACAACAGAATATCAAAGCAGCGGGCTCTGGGATCAATCCACTTCCCACTTTGGCAATATGCCCGGATTTAGCTATGCTGTAGATGTAGACTATCTCCGCGACCCGGGGCAACGACCCAATAATGATGTGGAAAACCTTTCGATTTGGACTTCAGCAAAGTTCAATCTGACGCCTCAGGACGAATTAATGATTCAAGCCGTCTACTCCGACTACGAATCGGGTGATGCATCACAATACCACAGTCAGGCAAACGGAAGCACAACCCAGCGGGTTGAGGAAGACCAGGAACCCCTTCTTTTTCTGGGCTATCACCGTGTCTGGCATCCTGGTAGTCACACGCTTTTTCTCGCCAGTTATTTTGACGATACTTTCAGGCGCCGGGATCCTGGAAGTATCGTTCCGCTCATTGATCGAAATGCGTCTGGGGCAATCACGGGCGTCAATCCCTTTACCTTTGACTTGAATTACCAACGCAAGCTGCAGGGTTTCAGCGCGGAGCTGCAACAAATTTTCAAAACCGACCAATCCACGATCATAGGTGGAGCGCGGTATCAATGGGCAGAGGTGGGCACTTTCGCAAGATTAGACCGCCCGGGCACCGCCTTTCCTCCCGTATTTTCGACCCCACCGGCCAACCAGAATGTAAGTCCTGATCTCGACCGATTTTCAGTTTATGGCTACCACTACTATCAACTGACGGAAAAGCTGATGTCTTACTTCGGTGCATCAGTCGAAACTCAGCGCTATCCAGAGAACACGGAAATACCACCGGTCTCATCAAATGAAAAAACAAAGGCTCAGGTGTCGCCCAAAATTGGATTGCGATATCGCCCTTTGGATCAAACGACGCTGAGGGCTGCCTATTCAAAGAGTCTTGGTGGCGTATTTTTCGATCAAAGCATCCGACTGGAACCGACTCAGATGGCAGGGTTCGTCAATGCTTACAGAAGCATCCTGCCTGAATCCGCTGCAGGCATTTTACCTGGCGCTGAGCAGGACATTGCTGGCATAGCATGGGATCAGCAGTTAGGCCCCAAAACGTTCCTGACCCTATCCGGACAATGGCTTCATTCCGATGGAGCCAGGTCCTTGGGCACTTTTGATTTCTCAAGTCTGCCGGCCAACCTTGCAGATACACCTCAATCACTCGATTACGATGAAAGATCATTGCTGTTATCCTTCAATCGCTTGATCGACCCCTGGTTCTTTGCGGGTGCTAATTACCGCTTATCTTATGCATCACTGGACACGACCTTGAATCACATTCCAACCACTGTGCTCCCAACAGGAAATGCTCAAAGGGATGCCACCCTAAATCAAATCCAGATGTTTGCCGGCATCCAGCATCCCTCTGGGTTTTTCGCGCGTGCCGAAGGTGTTTACAGCCGGCAATCGCATGAGGGGACGATACGGCCTGCGAATGAATCACTTTGGCAATGGAACCTGTGGGCAGGCTATCGATTTTGGCAACGAAGGGCAGAGATGAGCGCAGGCATATTGAACATCGGCGATCAGGACTACCAACTAGACCCCATTCATTACTACAACGAATTACCTCGTGAACGGACTTTTACTGCTAGATTTAGGCTTAGCTTTTGATCCATTGCTTGTTAAGGTCAAAACAAAGGAGAACACGTTTTGCCCTGATCCATTATGTCAATCTCGGATTCCCTGCAAAGATCAACATGGCTGGGCCCTGTCTTGGGAGCCACGATAAGCATTATACTGGGATTGTTGTGTTTTGATTCCATCATGCCGGTCACCGAGGCCTTGCGCCACAAAAGCTACGACCTCTCTTTTCATCTCAGACCAAGAATCATCCCCGAAGAAGCGGTGTTGGTTTATATGGATGATGCGTCCTATCAGGAATTCAATCCTGGCTACAAACGCTGGGACCGTGCGCTTCATGCCAAGTTATTGGACCGCTTGACGAGCGAAGGTGCGAAGCTCGTTGTCTTCGATATCATTTTTTCTGAGGCAAGCGAGGAAAACCCAGAGGCAGACGCCGCATTTGAAACAGCCATCGAACGCAATGGCAATGTCGTTCTGGGCGCGGACTATGTCACGGCAGGATCTTCCTACAGCATGAAACAAGCTGAGATGCTCTTACCCCCTTATGAACCTTTCGAGTTTGCAGCTGCATCGACAGGATTTGTTCAATTGCACGAAGACACTGATTTCATGGTAAGAAGGCATTACCACAGTGGCAGTTTGAATCCAGAGATCACCAGCATGACTTGGGAGTCCGCCATGTGGTCAGAATCTCCTTATGTTGATTCCCGAGAAAATGCCTCCGGTGAAGAAGCACAGCAAGCTTGGGTTAACTACTACGCCGAACCCAGATCACTGCCCTCGGTGAGTTACAGCCAAGCCATCGCTGAGGATCAATTACCTGAAGGTTTTTTCAGAGATAAAATCGTTCTGATCGGGGCCAATATCCGCACAGGTGAAAGCACTCAACGCAAGGATGAATTCAGAAATCCATTCGTTGACTGGGAGTACGTAAGCCAGACCGATCGCTTCATGCCGGGTGTGGAGGTACACGCAACCATTTTGTTGAACCTTGTCAGAGGGGATTGGTTACGCAGAGTCCCCTTAAGCTATCAGGCGGTTTTGTTTACCTTGACCGGATTGGTCTTTGGTTTGGGGATTGGACGCATTCGCCCCCTGTCAGCTATTCCGGTTACCCTGCTCTCCATGGCACTTGTCATCGGGTCATCGCAATGGTTATTCCAGCAATACCGTTACTGGTTTCCATGGCTCATTATTGTCATCGTTCAGTTACCCGCAGCGATGCTTTGGTCAATCACTTTCAATGCAGCTCGTTTGTATGTGCAACGGCAGTTATTGAGACAATCATTGAACCTCTACTTATCTCCGCGTCTGGTGAAAGCATTCTTAAATCAAAAGAATCGAAACTTCCTGAAACCCGGCGCGGAAAAACAAGAAGTCACTATTTTGTTCAGTGATATTGCTGGATTCACGACCGCCACCGAGGGCATGGACTCAGATAAATTGGCTCGATCCATGAACGCGTATTTTCAACGCATGGTGGAAAATGGCATTCACCCACAAGATGGAACGGTGATCAAATTTATTGGAGATTCCATTTTTGCGCTATGGAATGCTCCTGAACCACAAAAAGACCATGCTCTGCGAGCCTGCAGTGCCGCACTCGCACTCGGCCAGCAATCCTTTGAGTTCAGTGAAGACCACCCCATCAAAACTCGCATTGGCATCCACACGGGTGTTGCCAATGTGGGAAACTTCGGAAGCAATAATCGAGTTGACTACACCGCCATAGGCGAAAATATCAATCTGGCATCCCGTATCGAAGGTTTAAACAAGTATCTCAGAACAAATATCCTTATCAGCGCAGAAACACGGGAAAAAGCTGGTGAAGATCTGAAGGCGGTGCGATACCTCGGTCAATTCAGATTATCGGGGTTTGGAAAGAAAATCGGAATCTACGAATTACTGCAGACCGACAATGCTTTTTCATCGAGCCAGAAACTTCAGCAGGATTTTAATGCAGCCATGACAATGCATGATCAAGGGGACATGTTATCTGCCATGGAGCTGTTTTCCTCTATCCTGAAAGAATGCCCTGATGATGGTCCGTGCCAATTTTACCTCAACCGATGCCAGAATATTCACTCCAAACCGACGGAATCAATTGATCCTAAGTATATTGTAATAGAAGAAAAATAATCCAACAGGACCAAGATCCACTGGATCGCATAGGGCTTTGCAGAGCCGAATCTGTTGTTGCGTGGTTTGCAAATGAACTCTCAGGTGAAGGCAGCAATGGGGCATGCCGACGCGCAATCACTCTGATCTCAATCCATCTAATTCATACCCCATTGTAAACTGTAAGCCCCCTTGGCTGATCGCCTTTCATGAGCAAGCAAGTCAGATAAAGGGCACCTCGGTCTGCCCTTTTCAAACTTTCTTGAGGCGAATGCGTCTATCCCGAAATTTGCTTGGAACGGAACAATCTCAACGAATGAAAGTGAGAACAAAGTTCTTTTACTAAATGAGGGGGTCAAGCAGAATCGTACCTTACCCAATCAAATTAAATGAAGATGAGATGAATATGATCAAAGCTTGCATGAATCATTTTTGGCAAACCAAAGTTTGCGCGTTCGTGGCCCTGTGTTGCCTGGGATCGGGAATTTCAGGCGCGCGAGCCGAAAGCCTTTACAAGCAGGACTTCCAATCGACTGAAAGTGGGGAAATTCCCGGTGACTTCCTCTTACTGAGTGGTAAATTTGCGGTAGGAAAGGCCTCGTCAAATCACCAATTGACACTGCCTGGTGCACCACTCGACAGCCATGGCGCCATTTTCGGTCCAGACAATGACGGCGACCTGGTTTTATCTGCACGTATACGATCCGAGCAAAAGGGACGGCTCTATCCATCGTTTGGTATTGGCCTCTATGGTTTAGGCGGTCACATCCTGAAAGTATCCCCTGCTAAAAAAAGTCTGGAGCTTTTCCGCGGACGCACGTCCGTCATGGAAACCCCCTTCGATTGGGAATCCGGAAAATGGACACACCTGAGATTACAAGTATCTTCACGAAATGAAAACACCTGGTCCATTCAAGGCAAGGCATGGAATGAGGGTGCGGTCGAGCCGAAATCATGGCAACTGAATACCACCACCAAGCTCGCTCCCACTCAGGGGAAAGCCAGCTTGTGGGGGCAGCCCTATTCGGGAAAAGCCATTCATTATGATGATATTTCCCTGGAACGGCCCACGTCTGAGACCAGCGAAATCAACGCTCCATTTCAATTAGGCATTCAAACGTGGACTTTGAGAAACCTTGATTTTGAGGAGATGGTCTCCTTTGCAAAGGAACATGGAATTCAGAGTCTTCAGGTCATTGGCAAGCACATCGATCCCCATGCCGACTGGGAAGAGATCAAAGCCAAAAAAGCCATCCTGGATACCAATGGACTTCGAGCCTATACCTTCGGAGTCGCAGGCACTTCAATGGACCACGCGTTCAACCGTCGCCTGTTTGAATTTGCCAAATTCATGGGGATCAAGGTCATCATTGTCGAACCTCGCGATTTTGCCATTTTTGATTCACTGGAAAAACTGGTGCAAGAATTCGATATCCGCATTGCCATCCACAATCACGGCCTGACATCCTTGTATGGAAACCCCATTGTTGTTCGAAATATCATTCAACATCGTGACGAGCGCATAGGGGTCTGCCTTGATGTCGGCTGGATTACAGCGGCAGGATTTGATGCAGCAAAAGTTTTTCGCAATTACAAGGGCAGGGTCTACGATATTCATCTCAAGGATAAGACCGTAGAGATCACGGACAGAAAGCTAGTTGGCATCAGCGCGCACATTGGCAAGGGGGATGCCAATATCGCAGGTTTGGTAAATGCCTTGAAGGAGACAAACTTTGATGGTGTTCTTGCCATTGAAACAGACAGCCCCATCTTTGCTCGTCAGCCAGATAATTTTGTCAGAAGCGCCAAAGCCTATTATCAAAGCTTGGTAAATCCTTGATCCATTTCAAACTTATCGCCACCTCAACCGCATGAGCAGTGAACCTGTTAAAATTCTTTTTGTCTGCATGGGGAATATTTGCCGGAGTCCCGCTGCCGAAGCCGTGATGCAGAGCAAATTACGAACAATGGGATCGGAACACCTCATCGCATGCGATTCTGCAGGTACCATTGATTTCCATACAGGACAACCTTCAGACATACGCATGCGTCAGAGCGCCGCCAAGCGTGGATACAACATGACCAGCAGAGCCCGCCAAATCACATCTTCAGATCTAGAACATTTTGATCATATCTTGACGATGGATGATGCTAATTACAACGAAGTCATGAAGATCGACCCGCAAGGGCCTTTTAATCAAAAGGTCCGCCCATTTTGTAACTACGTTTCAGCGTTTGAAGAGTCGGAAGTACCTGACCCTTACTATGGCGGGCTGGCGGGCTTTGATCATGTGCTGGATATGCTTGAAAACGGTTGCGATCAGTTGCTTAGAGAACTGAATGTTTGAAAACGGCTGGTAAGAAAAGAGATTTATCATGTCAAACATCATGATTTGATGGGGTATTTTGTCTCCTCTTAGACACTGATCTTGTGATCTCCGTGCAAAAAATGCTTGGGACAGGCCGCAGCCTTCCTTCGAATCATGGCTAAATTATTCCGTCAACTTGATGACCACCTTGGCCACGTTTTGGCGTGTAGCAAAGACACTTTATTGCTCGCTGGATTCTCCAATGTTTTGCCTGCAAGCGCAAGGCACCCTGCGTCAAAATCTTGAGGAGAACCGGCTGAGGAAGCCCCCGTTGGCCTTGTTCAAAGCTAGAGCTGGGAGCAGGACTGTCTATCCATCCGGAAACCTCTCAGGGTCATGTCGAATGAAATCAATCACAAGCTCACTTTGATGAAGCAACGTTTTTGTGATTGTCATTCAGCGGAAATATCCGAATCTTCTGGTCTCACGGCAGTTGAGCGCACTTGAGGAAGTTGGAAATGATCCACAACTTGTTCACTGATTCACATAAGCAGGACAACTATTTTGAGCACAAATTACGAAAAAGAAGGACGTTTACCACTGATCGGTATTATCGGCGGAGGCCAGCTGGCACGCATGCAAGCACAGGCAGCAAGTCGCCTTGGATGCCGGGTTCGCACCCTTGAAAAAACCGCGAACTGCCCTGCAGCCAGCCTAGTGCATGATCATAAGGTAGGAGACTGGAATGACCCAGACACTTTGATCGAATGGGCTCAAGGCTGCGACTTGATCACGCTTGAGAATGAATTCGTGGAAGCGGACAGCCTGTCCAAGCTTGAAGAAGCTGGATTCCCCGTCATCCCAAGCGCAGCGACAATGGCAGCCGTTCAGGACAAGTGGATACAAAAACAACGACTTAAAGAGCAAGGATTACCCGTCCCTGTGTTTGAATCGGTCTCATCTCAAGAGTGTATTAAAAAATTTGGTGAAAAACTTGGGTGGCCCCTGGTTTTGAAAAAACGAAAGCAGGGATATGACGGAAAAGGAAATGCAACGATCCGCAATCCTGAATCCATAAAGGAGGCCTGGTCAGCAATGGGAAGCGGGAAATACCCACTGTATGTGGAAGCCTTTTGTCCATTTGTAAAAGAGTTGGCAGTGATGGTAGTTCGATCGGTATCCGGGGATCATACAGAGTACCCAGTGGTAGAAACCGTTCAGAAAGATCACATCTGCCATGTCGTCACTGCCCCCTGCTCCATCGATCCTGCACAGCAGAACAAAGCATCTGCATTGGCGCGAAGTGCCATTGAAGCCGTGCAGGGTTTAGGGTGTTTCGGGGTGGAAATGTTTTTAACCGGGGAAGGTGAAATCCTTATTAACGAATTGGCTCCTCGTGTCCATAATTCCGGTCATTACACCATCGAGGCGTGTCCTTGCTCTCAATTCGAAAACCACATTCGAGCTATTCTGGGATGGCCTCTGGGAGGCACTAGCTTGGTCAAGCCTGCTGCTGTGATGATCAATCTGTTGGGAGTTGGTGAGGGGCCACCATTACCTAAAGGCATCGATAAGGCATTACAAAACGCCGATGTACATCTCCATATCTATGGAAAACCTGATAGCCGAAAAGGTCGGAAAATGGGACATCTCACATTGGTGGGCGATCACATGGAAGAAACCACCCAACAGGCGATCAGCTTGGCAAGCCAACTGGTATTCGGTAACGCTTAGCCAAACTCTTTCTTTCTGCTAAAGCTTAAAGGGCAAAGATCCGATAAACGATCTGTAGACAATTGAACTTGACTGATGTTTGCTTCTGGAATTTTGGAAAAATAGTAATATCCCTAGAATGGAAGCCACATTTGCAAAACTTGAATCAAGGCCAAACTTTTCGAGAAAGGTTAATCGGGATGAGGTGATCAATGCCGCAAAAAGTTTCGAACCACTGAGCCCAACGATTGTCAAGTTGAGCTCGATGCTGGTGGATAAGACCATTGATTTAAATGAAATCATTTCACTCATTTCCTATGATCAAGCGCTCACTTGCCAACTATTGAAGGCGGCCAATTCGGCGTATGTAGGAAGTGCTTCGCGTATCACGAATGTTCAAGAAGCCGCCTATTTCATGGGAAAAATCAAAACGCTCAACCTCCTCCTTGCGTGCGCCTTTGGCAGCGAGCTGCGCAATACCAAATTACCTGCATATGAGGAAGTAGAGGGGCAATTGTGGCGAGATTCCGTAATTGCATCCATTACGGCAGAGCAATGCTCCAAGGTCTTCAGGCTTAGAATACCGCCCGAGACAGCATGTGCAGCCCTGCTGCTCAATGCAGGAAAAGTAATTCTTTCAAGGTTCATTTCCGATGAAATGAAACGCTACATTTCTGTAAGCAGATTAAGTGGAAGAAACCAAATTCAGGCTGAACTGGAGGTGTTGGATACGCACTATGTCGAAGTAGGGGGAATCATTGCAGAACATTGGGGATTGCCACCCGAGATCACCATCGGGGTAAAGTATCAGCATGATCCGGACAAGGTGAAGAAAGCCACAAGTGACGTAACACATATCTGCTACAGATGGATAGAATTTATTTCGGCTCCAGTTTCCTCGGGAAGCAGGGAAATAAAAATCAATCCAAACGTCATTCAGCGCTTGCAGCCCAGTTCAAAAGCTTGGTTTAAAGTCATGCAGGCATTGGTCAAGGAACGTTATCAAAAGATATGCGGTGCCTACGGCTTGCGCGAAAAAGGGCTGCTTCCAAAACAATGGGCCTGCGGCGAAACCCGCAAGGATAGCATGAATGGACCTGCGTGCGCCTGAAGAACTTTCATCAACGGAAACAAGCCTTGATGGATTTGATAGCCAGCTATATTCCTTACCGATCTGGGGCCAGAGCCGAGGGTATGTCACCCAAAAGGTTTTTAGCTCTCCAGGAGGGATAAGGTGACTATCTGAATCGAACTGAGATTCGTCAATTAGAGACTTGCCAAAGAGAAACGTAAGCCTTATTTTAGTGGGAAATTAACCCTAAATGTAATTGCTCCCCTGTCGGGGAACAACTGTTATGAAGATAAAAGAGATAAAGGGAAACCAGCTTGCGATGGCTCAAAAAGGTTTCACATTGATTGAATTGTTGGTGGTTATTGCCATCATCGCCATTTTGGCGGGCATGCTCCTCCCAGCTTTGAGCAAAGCCAAAGAAAAAGCAAAAGGCATCCTTTGCATGAACAACACCAAGCAATTGATGCTTGCCAACCACATGTACACGGGAGACAACGAAGACAGCTTCCCAAAAACACGTCATGGTGGTGGCAGCGAGGTGAACGAGGGTTCATGGGTTACTGGATCGATGACCTGGACCACTTACCAGGGCAACACAAACGTAGCTTATTTGCTGGACCCAAGGTATTCTAAACTCGCTTCTTATTTCTCAGGTGCGAAAAACATTTTCAAGTGCCCATCCGATCACTTCTTGAGTGCCGCACAACGACGCGCGGGATTTACTGAACGTGTTCGCAGTATTTCTGGAAATATCCGAATTGGTGATGATTCCAACGCTTGGGATACAAGAGCATTTCCTCGATACACTGCAAAGGCGTCCGGCTTGACTGACCCAGGGCCATCCGATACTTGGATCTACATGGATGAGCATCCTGACAGTATCAATGACGTAGGGAACTTCACCTATGAACCCTTCTCAGGTCGTTGGGTTGACGTTCCTGCCAACTATCATAATGGAGCCGCAGGAATCGCATTTGCAGATGGACACTCTGAAATCCACAAATGGAAAGGTGGCCTTGGTGGAGCACCATTCGTAATCCTTCCGGCTGGTACAGGCAACTTGGGAGCCATCAGAGGTTATACCAGAAAAGATCAAGACGCCTTGTGGTGGGCACTTCGCACTCAGCGTAAGAGTGGTATTACTGAGGCAGCCATACGCGGAACGTTCTAACCGTAGTCATTTTTTGTGTCTTTAATCCAAAAGCCTGCCGATCTTAGATCGGCAGGCTTTTTTATTTGAGAGTCTGAGTTTGAGATCTAAAAACCATACCTGCCGGCGATGGCGGTAATCCTGCCTGTCATTCAGGAAGACCTTTAGCGCTGGCGTCCTCGGCCATGAGATTCACAAAATCAACCTTGGCTCGTTGAGCATCGTCTTCTCCCACTTCGAGCACCTTGGAATCATCCACTTTTTGAAGTTTCGTATAACAAGGGTGATGTGAATCTTTATACGGATTGTTACTTGCGGCGTTGTAGCAACAAATCAATGCCCATCTTGACCGGTCACTGTGATTTGCCGCGGAACTGTGAAGCAGGTTGGCATGAAAGAAAAGGGCATCTCCTGGCGCCATCGTAACGTGAACAAGTTCTAGTCGTTTTTTTACCTCCTCTACACGTTCGAGGTCAGCCCCTGCCTGGTCGCCCGACAATACATGATTGATACGCCCCAACTTGTGCGATCCTTTTAAAACCTGAAGACAGCCGTTTTCCCGAGTCGCCTGATCAACCGCAATCATGACGCTGCATAGATCTGGAAAAAGCACTCCATTCTGATACCAGTATCCATAATCCTGATGCCACGCCCAAGCTCCTCCCACACGCGCATCTTTTAATATCATCTTTGAATGGTAAT
>JBDQII010000142.1:0-10792 GCA_040264395.1 Verrucomicrobiota bacterium | reverse complement strand
TTAAAAGGCAAGGTCATCTTTCAAAAGTTGAATCTTGTCAGAGAGAGCTCAGTCAGGTCTTGGATCAAAAAAATTGGCATCAAGGAGAAAAAGATTGATGTGCTCGTCAACAACGCGGCAGCCGATCCTCGGATTCCATTTGAATCCATGACAAGCCAACAATGGGATCAGTTGTTTGCGAGAAATTTAAAAGCGTATTTTCTAACCTCTCAATCGGCCTTGCCCTTGATGGCAAAGGGGGCTTCCATTATCAATTTTTCAAGTATCACTTTTCACATTGGCCCCACTGAGATGTCCGCGTATGTGGCCACCAAGGGCGGGATCATCGGGTTCACGCGATCTCTCGCCAGGGAATTGGGCCCTCGTGGAATTCGGGTCAACACGCTTTCACCTGGCTGGATCATGACCAATAGACAACTGGAGCAATTTGTGACGAAACGAGTCAAAAAAATGATTCGAGAATCGCAATGCGTGCCTGATCTCATTCAGCCAGCAGAGATTGCAGCGGTCGCGATGTTTCTGGCATCCGATGCCAGCGCTGCCATGACCGGGCAGGAATTATTGGCCGACCGGGGTTGGGCTTACTCCTGATGGCTTTGTGGATACGGATATCTAAGGATGAAAGGGGGGGATGATCTGTTGACGTTTGCCGTCAATCATTTCACTCAAATAGTCCGAAAGGCGATGCACTATTCTCTCAGTGAAGGCTTCGCCTGTTTCTGGTCTTGCCTCTGCTGGCGTGCGATCCCTTTGATCCTCGACTGCATCCGAACGCACATTTTCAGGAAACCATTTGAGTGCAATACTTGTTTCAAATTCCTGAGCGTGACCCGGAAGGTCCTCAGGCAATCGATGACCTGACTTCAAAAGTTCCTTGGCGTCATCCTGATTCAATACATCCCAGTAAGACAGAAAATGCAGATTAATCTGGAAATACCGCAGAAACTGATCCCATGTCTGTTGGCAAGGGATGACATTGCCTCCGTGGCCGTTCAGGACCAGAATATTTTGAAAACCTGCGCGAGACAGGCTTTCAATCACATCCGACACCACTGCAAGAAAGGTGCCGGGCTTCAATGTCAAGGTGCCCGGATGTTTCATGTGGTGCTCGCTGATGCCTGCCATGATGGCTTCGGCTACCAGTACTTTCGGAGATAAGTTTTCAGCTACCTTTCTGGCCATGAGGCTGACACTGCGCCAATCATGTTCCATCGCCATATGCTCCAGATGTTGTTCAATCGCCGCCAGAGGCAGGATACACGCTTGCAGTTCGCCGGACCCCATTCGCAGCCTAAACTCGCGGCGCGTGAGTTTGCCGACTTGAATTTGTAAATGACTCTCCATTTATCTCACTGAACAAAGCTGTGTGACACCGTTTTAGCGTCGGTTCCAGTAAATGACGACATTTTTGGTTTTGCGGCCTGCGGCAATGATGTCGAGTTTTCCATCACCGTTTAAGTCCGCGACTTTTAAATCTTCGCAAGCCATTTGATTGTCATCTATCGAACTGACCTCCCATTCAGAACCATCCGGTTTGCTTGCCGTGTAAAGTTTGATTCCAACGGGAACCCCTGAATTTCTCATTGCTCGCCAGCCCACAATAATCTGGTCACTGCCCGTTCCCAGAAGATCTGCACAGGCCACAGCGTGTCCATCTTTCAATTTATCCTCTATCACATGTCGTTTCCAAGTGCCATTCAAGTTACTTTCTGACTGAGCATATACGACAACCGACGAGCCATGCATGGGTTCGATGGATGTTACAAATCTCTTCCCGTCAGGTAATTTTCCTGAGCGCACCTCACCCGCGCCTCCACCCTGATCATTGCCGATAGTGTGAAGTTTCATGGCCCCATCCACCCAGTTAGAGGCAAAAACCCCTTCACGCCCAGCAATGAGGAATTCTTCCGTAGTGTCGTCGTCCCATTGAGTGACGTCAAAATTGTGGGTCATGTGCAAATCGCCGTTGATCAGCCTGGTGGGCCATTCGGTTTTGGGGTTTTCTGGCATTGTATAGGCCAACATTCTGACCCCGTCACCTTTACCTCCTTTATTGCCGCGCCCATGCAAGGGTAAAACGACCAGATCCCAGTCACCACGCCAGTTTTTTGCCCAATGCATTCGGTGAACCGTAGGCTCATTGGGGAGTTTGATTGGAGTCCATTTTTTTCTTAGATCTTGTGGGGGCATCAGGTAATGAACACTTCCGCTGTTTTCGGTATCCCCTGGATTCCAACCCGCACCAACAGCCACTTCTGCCTTGCCGTCACCATCCAAATCTCTGGCTGCAATGCAAACATGGTCCCGTTCAGTGAGTTTTTCCGTCATGATGTGTTTGGTCCAGGAAGGGTTTTCATACCAAGCGATCTGATGAGCATCCGCGAGAAGTATATCCTTCCGCCCATCTCCATTCACATCCTCGATGGCCAGGCCATATCCAATTTTGATGGAGTCATCAATAGTTTGAGGTTCGAATTCAGTTTGTCCGGCGGCGTTGACTGCAGATGCATTGAGGAATACTGCCAGGCTAAAGCAGCCTATCAAAGAGCTGGAACAGGTTGATTGTGAGGTGTCCATGGTTGGTTTGTTATCGTCTGATGATTATTTCAAATCTAGCTTTTGCCCCAGTCCTGAAAAGATTATTCTTCAGGGTAATTGAATTTTCTTCATTTTGGATTTGTCGACCAGTGGTGAATCATGCAATTTCTTCTCCTTTGTTTTTATGGGAAAAGTTAATGTTGCAATCATCGGCGGAGGAACAGTCGGCGGCGGCGTTTATCAGGCTCTAAAGAAAAATGGCCGTCTGATCGCTTCACGCCTTGGTATCAGTCTGTCGATTCGCAGCGTGGTTGTGCGTGATCTTCAAAAGACGAGAAACGTAAAAATCACCAAAAAGCTTCTATCTACGGACTGGAAATCTGTTGTTGAAGACCCAAAGATACATCTCGTCATTGAGCTGGTAGGGGGAGTGCGGACCGCAAAACAGATTGTCAAAAAAGCATTGACCCTTGGAAAACCAGTCGTCACCGCCAACAAAGCACTTATTTCCGAATTCGGAGAGGAACTTTTTGCGCTCGCCGATGAAAATAACACCAATTTGTATTACGAAGCCAGCGTTGCTGGCGGCATTCCAATCATCAAAGTCCTGAGGGAAGGTTTGATCGGTAACCGTATTCCTTACATTTACGGCATCCTCAACGGCACCTGTAATTATATCCTGACTCGTATGAAGCGGGAAGGCAGTGAATTTGGAGGAGTGCTTGAAGATGCGCAGCGACTCGGTTACGCGGAGGCTGAACCTTCACTAGACGTCGACGGTATCGATGCGATGCATAAAGCGGGCATACTAGGCTCTCTGGCGCATGGGTTTTGGATCCCGCCCGAGCAGATTCATGTCGAGGGCATTCGGGGTATATCTCCTCTGGATATACAATTTTCCGAACAGCTGGGCTATACCATCAAACTGCTGGCAACAATCAAGCCAGCGAAAAAGACATCAGATTCTTGCGCTATTCAAATATCTGTTTGCCCAACATTAGTGCCTAATCATCATGTCCTTGCCGGTGTGCAGGACGTTTTCAATGCCATTTTTATCGGAGGCGATATCGTTGGTGAAACATTGTATTACGGACGCGGAGCAGGCCAGGATGCAACCGCAAGTGCCGTTGTCAGTGACCTGGCGGATGCTGCACTTGATTTAAAGCACGATACTCACAATCGCATTCCTCCTTTTGTTCCCCACTCGGAAGATGGGATCGTTGAGCCATGGGAAAAAACCGTTGCTCCATTTTATTTGCGGCTCAATGTGGTGGACCGGCCCGGCACCATGTCAAAAATCACTGCAATCCTTGCGGAATCAAACATTGGCATCTCATCCATCATACAACCAGAGGGGCACGAAGGTGACATGGTTCCCTTGATATTAATGGTTCATGATGCGAGTATTGAATCAATGAATCACGCTGTTGAGCTCATTCGTAAGCTCAAGGTGGTGCGGGGTATTCCAAAGGTGATTCGGGTCGAAAATTTTGAAGATTAATTGCATGCAACATCCTTCCTCAAAAGAACAGATTACTCATTGGCAGGGACTGATACGCCAATACGCCAGCTATCTACCAGTCACGGATACGACTCCCATCATCACCCTTAACGAGGGGAACACTTTACTGATCAAGCTGGACAATTTTGTCCGAAGGATAGGTGGTGAATTTGATCTATACCTCAAATATGAAGGTTTGAACCCCACTGCTTCCTTCAAGGACCGGGGCATGACCATGGCGATCAGCAAGGCTGTTGAAAAAAAAGCTGAAGTCGTCATCTGTGCCAGCACCGGAAACACATCGGCTTCCGCCGCTGCTTATGCCGCTCGTGCAAATCTAAAATGCGTCGTACTTTTGCCTGATGGGAACATTGCAATGGGCAAGCTTGCCCAGGCGTTAATGTATGGAGCGCAGACGATTGCCATCGATGGTAACTTTGATGATGCGTTGAGAATTGTGCGCGAGCTAGGGGATACCGGCAAAGTAGAAGTTGTCAACAGTATCAACCCTTCTCGCATCGAAGGTCAGAAAACGGCTGCATTTGAAATCTGCGACCAACTTGGAAGAGCGCCTGACTTTCACTTTCTGCCTGTTGGCAATGCTGGAAATATCACTGCCTACTGGAAAGGTTATCAGGAGTACCACGCGGCAGGCATTGTGAACGCATGCCCCAGAATGTGTGGTTATCAGGCCGCGGGAGCTGCTCCCATTGTCGATGGTCAAATTTACGAGCATCCAGAGACAATAGCGACTGCTATTCGGATAGGTAATCCAGCCAGCTGGCAGGCCGCCAATCATGCGATCAAAAGTTCAGATGGTTGGATTGGAAAAGTCACGGATGAAGAAATTGTAGAAGCCTACATGCTGGTAGCTCAAACAGAAGGTGTCTTTGTGGAGCCTGCGAGTGCAGCTCCACTTGCAGGGCTGATCAAATGTGTGAAGGCAGGGCGAATACCTGAAGGTAGCCTTATTTCCGCGACGATGACTGGTCACGGTCTCAAAGACCCCGATCGGGCGATCCAATGTGCAGCAAAGAAGCCCATTAAAAGTGAAGCTAATTTAGAAGCAGTTTCCAAACTGATTGGTCTCTAAGAATTTTGAAGCTGAATTCGAGATGGCATTGATTGTTCAAAAATACGGCGGGACTTCGGTTGCAACCACGGACCGGATCAAGGCCGTCGCCGATCGTGTGGCCAGATACCATCGTAATGGGGATCAGATTGTTGTCGTCGTCTCAGCGATGAGCGGGGTAACCGACAAGTTGATCGGCATGGCTCGATCCATGACAGACATGCCCGCTGAGCGTGAAATGGATATGCTCCTTGCTACTGGAGAGCAAACAACAATCGCCTTGACTGCAATGGCACTGCACTCTTTGAACATCCCTGCGGCTTCGTTGACTGGGGCTCAAGCAGGGATCACCACCGATGGTGTGCATTCCAAGGCGAAAATCAAAAATATCACTCCAGCTCAAGCTCATGCACTCCTTGATCAGGGAAATGTGGTGATTGTTGCCGGTTTTCAAGGACGCACAAGCGAAGGGCAGATCACCACGCTGGGAAGGGGGGGGTCAGATCTGACGGCCATCGCAATGGCAGCTGCTCTCAATGCTGATTTGTGCCAGATTTATACAGATGTCGATGGGGTTTATTCCGCCGACCCACGCATCGTCTCTACCGCCAGGAAGATGGAATCCATTTCCTATGATGAGATGCTGGAACTGGCTAGTTCTGGTGCCAAAGTCATGCAATCAAGATCCGTCGAGTTTGCAAAAAAGTTTGGAGTCGTCTTTGAAGTGCGATCCAGTCTAAATGATAATCCGGGAACCATTGTGAAAGAATCCTCACCTGATATGGAAAATGTCGTTGTGCGCGGCGTGTCACTTGATAAGAACCAGGCAAAAGTCACATTGTTGAATGTGCCAGATCATCCGGGAGTTGCCGCGTCCATTTTTCAACCCCTCAGCGCAGCCGCGGTCAATGTGGATATGATAGTGCAAAATGTGAGTCATGAGGATGGATTACCCGTGACAGACTTGTCATTCACTGTCGAAAAGACAGACCTTACCAAAGCGCAAAAAGTGTTAAACGATCTACAGCAATCCATTGGTTTTGCTGAGATGACCACGGACGAAAGTATCTGCAAATTATCAGTGGTTGGCGTTGGCATGAAAAGCCATTCGGGTGTCGCGGCCAGGTTGTTTGAAGTTCTCTCGACAGAAAAGGTGAATATTCTCATGATATCAACCAGTGAGATCAAAATTTCTGTGGTGATTGAATGCTCTAAAGGAGAAGCAGCTCTGAAATCAACTCATGCTGCATTTGTTGGATAAATGATTTCGCTTCATGCGTCTGCCGCTTTGGTCTCAGCTTTGATCCAATCCAGATATTTCTCAAAACCTGAATCCAGCGGGATCACAACAAACTCAGGTGTCTCAAAAGGGTGTTCCGAAATAACCCAATCCTGGAGATCGCTAATACGTTCATTGTGTGTTTTGTATAATAACTGACATTCCAGATTGCTTTGCAACTTTCCTTCCCACCAGTAATGGGATTCAATATTTGAAATAATCTTTCCGCAGGCTGCAAACCTTCGTTCGACAGCGCCTTTAATCAATTTCCTTGCCGACTCCATATCGGGCGCCGTGACCAAAACCAATCGATAGTCATTCATCACTCCACTAAATCATTTGAACCTGAATTTTGCAATTTTCCGTGTCCGGAAGTGCAGATTGACCGCTTGTTCTGAATCGCTGCGATGAAGAAGGATTGATCTTTTATAGGAGCGGTTTTCCCCATATTTGCCGTCTGAATTGTCCTGGTCTCTGGATCAATCAGCGTTTTTTCTTTGATTTATCCTTAAATCAAGTAAAACAATGCGCTCGATTGGGGGTATCCATTGATGGATACCAATCAGTATTGGCTACATGAAGAAACGCACTATACATTGTAACGAGATTCGAACAGCGCACATTGATCAGATAGTCACCTTGAATGGATGGGTGCATTCAAGGCGAGATCTGGGGGGCGTCCTTTTCATCGATATTCGAGATCGAGAGGGGCGCACACAAACCGTGTTTGATCCTACCGACGTGCCTGCTGCTTTGTTTGATCAAGCAGCCTCATTACACAGCGAAAGTGTGATTTCAGTTACAGGAAAAGTCCGTCATCGACCGGAAGGCACGAACAATTCCAAAATCGACACCGGCGAAGTAGAAGTCATGGTGGAATCCATTGAGGTGCTCAATGCTGCGGACGTATTGCCTTTCCCCGTTGATGATCCTGAAACGGCATCCAAGGTGAACGAAGAACTTCGCCTCAAGTACCGTTATCTTGACCTGCGCCGTCCTGAAATGATCCACAATCTCAGGCTGCGCAGCAAAGTGGCGACGGCAACGCGGGTATTTCTGGACGAGATGGAGTTTCTCGAAGTTGAAACGCCGACATTATTTAAATCTACCCCTGAAGGTGCCCGTGAATTTCTGGTGCCAAGCCGGATTCATCCCTCACATTTCTACGCACTGCCACAATCCCCTCAGCAGTATAAACAAATCCTCATGGTAAGCGGGGTTGAAAAGTATTTCCAACTGGCGCGTTGTTATCGTGATGAAGATCTGCGTGCAGACCGTCAACCTGAATTTACTCAGGTGGATATTGAGATGTCTTTCATTGATCGAGAAGATATCTACGCTCTCGTTGAAGGTATGATGGGGCGGATTTGGAAAGAAGCTCTCAACGTCGAAATTCCTTCTTCTTTCAAACGTATTTCTTTTGAAGAAGCGATGAACACCTATGGAATTGATAAACCCGACACTCGTTTTGGTTTGGAAATACATGATTTTTCCGAGGCTTTCAAAAGTAGCGGTTTTAAAGTTTTCAGTGGGACAATTCAGCGTGGTGGTGTGATCAAGGCGATTAATGCCAAGGGATTGGCCGATGTGACGCAGGGACAGATGGAATCCTTGACACAGCTTGCCATCAATCACGGGGCGAAGGGTCTTGCTTACATCAAGGTTGAAAATGGTGAATGGAAATCGCCTATTGTCAAATTCTTCAGCGACGAAGAAAAAGCGGCACTTCAAAAAGAACTTCAAATTGAAGATGGTGATTTGATTCTTTTTGCGGCAGACCAGTGGCTGGCCGCATGTGAGGTATTGGGCCGCATACGCCTGCACTGTGCTGAATTACTGCAAAAGCGCGGCAAACTTACAATTGACTCCAAGCGTTTTGATTTTCTCTGGGTGATTGAATTTCCTCTGTTGAGTTTCGACAAGGAAATGAATCGATGGTACTCAAGTCATCACCCCTTTACTTCTCCTGTCGAGGAGGATATTGAATTCCTGGAATCCGATCCCAAAAAAGTGCGAGGCCAGCATTATGATCTTGTGGTCAATGGGGTTGAACTCGGAGGGGGTTCCATTCGTATTCATCAGCCTGAATTACAGCGCACCATATTTGAGAAAGTGCTTCAATTGCCCGAGGATGTCATCAAGGCTCGATTTGGCTACATGCTTGAAGCTTTTCGATACGGATGCCCTCCGCATGGCGGAATCGCCCTGGGCTTTGATCGCTTGATTGCGATCCTTTGTGGTACGCTTAGCATACGAGACGTCATTGCTTTCCCCAAAACAGCCAAAGGGACCTGTTTGATGACGGACTCACCTGGAGTAGCTGACAACCGTCAATTGCGGGATCTGCATATTCAGCTTAGAGCACCGAAAAAAGAACAATCCGAGTAAGTAAATTGTATCGAATTACTCGAAAATTGCTTCAATTTCGACGTCATCCATAAGATTTATCTCGATTTGAGAATCTTGCCTCAGCTCAGGCGTGGACCAGTGACTGAAACTCGAACCCTCATCGGGCCTTGCCTCGAGGGTGATGGGGATACCACCCAGATAAACACCAGTCCAGGGATAGCTTTTTGGAGTGATCGTATTTACTTGGATTGATCCTTGGCCTTTGACTTTGAGCTTCACCTTGATCTCCCTTCCTTTGACCTTATAGAAATTTAGAAATGCCCGCCGTAAATAAGCAGGACGTTTCGCAGCATGCTCCATGAACCGAGCAATTTGAGATCCTTTTTCCACATATTCATGCTCATCTTTCCAGCGTTCCCGTTCCCGATCAATTTCAGGCTCAATTTTTTGTGTGATTTTCCTGACGAACCCTCTCGCACTTTCGGGGCTCATGCCTGTATTGAGCACATCGCACATTCGATTCGCAAAAAGATGAAAGAAATCTTTATTCTTCAAAAGGTAGGGTAGCATGACAACTTGCTCATCTTCGTCTCCAAAGTAATATTCGAAGATATCATGATCCCACTCCCGCCAGGAATCCATGTCAAAGGCAAGCCATCTCCATTTACCATCCTGAATTCTGGGGCGCCAGTAACGTATGTTCACTTCGTAATCGTGTGCTCCGCTGTAGCATTCAAAAATCCAGTAATCGATAAAGCTGAGCACATCCATCCACTGCTGAACTTGACGGTAGTGATTAGGTTCAGTCATGTCATAAGATTCGATGTAACGCCTCATTCTATCGAAATGAACATCATCTCCATGCTTAACCAGCATGTCATCCTCACTCAACATGTCGATCTCCTTAAATCCATGATTCTCCTGAATAAAATCAATTCCCTTGCGTTCCATTAAAGTATACAGCCCCCAATATTTTCCATTCAGAAAAAGTAAAACCGGCTTGTATGCCTGAACGTCGACGTGCGAATTGAGCGCATGTGCGAATTCATAGATGATTTCGTTTTTAATTCTCTCGCCTGACACCGGATGACTGCTGACTTTGTCTCCCGCCATATCGGATCTTATGTTCAGCCCATCGAATTTTTCGACGTTAGGCTTCGAATCCCAAAGTGCATATTTGATATGTGGTTGTCCCCAACGCTTTCTGAATCTAATGGATAAGGATTTTTTAGGGTATGCTCTCGTGGTGTTACCTCCAATACTCACGCCCATGTAGGACGCAAATGCAGCGGTCTTGCTTTCATTATCTGGAAAATACTCGATGTGCCCAGGTACCTCATAATCGTCCTCCCAATTGGTATAGATTCCATCATCTTCATCATAGAGCCAATGCGGATCCATGATGATGGAAATGACTGGCACATTACTTTGTTCATCAATGAAAAAAGATTTGGTGATTGTCTCACTTTGAAGATGATTGGGGCGAATGACCGTCGCACGGACGATGGTGTTCGTTTGGATAGTCAAAGCTCCGGTATATGTCAGTCGGTTTTTTTTATCTGTATCGGCTCCATCCAGAGTATAATAGATCGTGGCATCCGATGCTGCGCTCAAGCTCAGCTCGAAGGGGGAACTGTAAAAGCCTTCCTCGTGCGAGTAGACTGGACTTTTTGCCACGTTGATGGCCGATTCCTCGGCGTTGTTTGGTTGGAGCGGTGTTGTGTTTTTGAAATACAACCAACGATCTGTGTTTTTTGGATCCCTCCCATATGAGATATCATTTCTCTGCAATGGGAAACGAACGCTATCGATCAGGGTCTGACCGTCGGAATCGGTGAGGAACAAGGCTTCTCCTTTGCGGCTCAGCTTCGGGGAGGCATGGTGAGGGCCTTCCTTGGGCTCACCGTCAAACCAGAATAACTTGTATTCTCCCGGAGGGATATTTGTATGCCGGGACATTCCCGTGGGAATCTGGAATTTGGTAAGTTTTTTTGGATTATCTGAAAAATACATGCCCCCTACATCCACGGCACTCTCTCCTCCGTTGTATAAT